>NZ_JBHXNW010000006.1:78185-139243 GCF_042717365.1 Streptomyces sp. NPDC058534 | reverse complement strand
GGGGGGGCGTGGGTGGGGGGGGGGGCGGGGGTCCCGGGGGGCCAACGGTGGGCGGGGCCCCCCCCCCCGGGCGGCGCCCCCACACACGTTCTACGTCACTTCCTCGTGCGACCTCCGTCGCATCCCACGCCGCCCGCCGGGGCCCAACCCTTAGACTCCCTCGCGTGACACCCTGGGGGCCGGTTGGCAAGATGGCCCAGGCGGTCGGCAAGTGCGGTAACAGGAGGGAAGCGTCTCGTGAGCAGCAGGCCATCCCGAGGCACTGCTCGCCTCGCAGCCATACTGGACGCGCTGCCCGACGCGTTGGTACTGGTCAACGCCAACGGCACCGTCGTCAACGCGAACACCATCGCCCTGGAGGCCTTCGAGACTCCGGGCACCGCGCTGGTGGGCCGCGGACTGCTGGATCTGCTCCCGCAGTTCGACTCGCGGCTCATCCCCGGCTCCATGCGGCGGCCCGACCACGTCGACCCGCGGGCGCGGACCAAGCCGACCCGGATGGTCGCCCGGCGCACCGACGGCTCCGAGTTCCCCGTCGAGGTCACCAGCGCCAACCTGGAGACCGGCCAGCAGGCCTACGACACCTACGGCTACACCGGCGACGAGCTGCTGATGCTCGTCGTCCGCGACCTCTCCGGCACCGTCGACACCGAGGCCGAGCTGGCCCGTTCGCAGCGCCAGACCGAGATGATCCTGCGGGCCGCGGCCGAGGGCGTCGTGGGCACCGACACCGACGGGCGGATCGTCCTCGTCAACCCGGCCGCCGCCCAGATACTGGGTTACCGGGCCGGCGAACTCGGCGGCCGTGAGCTGCACACCCTCGTCCTGCACTCGCGGTCCGACGGCTCGCCCTTCTCGTACGACGAGTCCCCGCTCGCCGACACCCTGCGTTCCGGACGCAAGCACCGGGTGCGCGGGCAGGTGCTGTTCTCCAAGAACGGCGACCAGGTGTCGGTCGACCTGACGACGGCGCCCGTGCGGGACGGCGACCAGCTCGTCGGCGCCGTGATGACCTTCACCGACCGCCGCCCCCACGACACGCTGGTCAAGGAGCACGAGGAGGCGGAGCAGCGGCACGCCGGGGAACTCGACCGGCTCGCCGAGGAGCACGCCTCCGAGCTGACCGCGCTGCGCCAGGAGCACGAGGCCGAGCTGGAGGAGCTGCGCGAGAAGCACGCGGAGGAGATCGCCGCGGACGCCGACCGCTACGCCGCGCTCGGCGAGCGGGAGAAGGACCGGTACGAGGCGATCGCCGCCCGGCACGAGCAGTTGCTCACCCTCGTGGGCGGCTCCCTGCGCGGGCCGCTGGACGAACTGCGCCAGGAACTGGCCGCACTGGCCTCGGACGACGCCGGGCAGCTGTGGCCCGAGGCCAACCAGGTGCTGCACCATCTGTCGGCCGGCTACTCCCGCATCACCACGCTCATCGACAACGTCCTCGGCTACCAGCGCCTCGACGTCGGCAGCGAGCAGGTCGCCCGTACGAAGGTCATGCTCGACGCCGTCGTCGCCGCCGGTGTCGACGGGGCCGTGGAGCTGATCGGCCCCGGGCGGGTGCAGTTCGCCGTGCACGCGCCGCCCATCGAGGCCGAGGTCGACGTCCGGCTGCTGGCCACCGCGCTGGCCCACCTCGTCGCGGACGTCGCGGGTGTCGACGCCACCGGCAACTCGCCCGTGTCGGCGACGGGCGGCTACCTGGACAACACCGTCGTGGTCGCGGCGGCACAGCGCGGCGCCGTCGTCCGCATCGAGGTGCGCGGGCCGTACGCCGGGGGAGACCCGGTGCACGAGCCGATCGTGCGCGGGATCGTGCGGGCGCACGGCGGCGTGCTCCAGACGCACGAGGTGCCGGGCATGAGCGGCAGCGCGTACGTGCTGGAGGTGCCGATCGGGGGCGGGGCGGGAGCCGTGGCGGCCCAGGACCAGGCCCAGGCCCAGGCTCCGGTTGCGGATCCGGCGGCGGCACAGATTCCGGTGCTGGGCGGCGGGGGTGCGGACAACGCGCTCGCCGTTCGCGAGCCGGCTGCCGGGGGCGGGCGGCGGCGCGCTCGGCGGGCGGCGTCCTCCGTCGACGCGTTCCTGGAGAGCGAGGTCGCGGGCGGCGAGGAGCCGGGCGGTCCCGACGGTGAGGGCACCGCACCGACCGGGCGACGCAGGCGACGCGCGGCCCAGACACAGGAGCAGGTCGGGCCGGAACAGGTCGCGCAGGAACAGGTCGCGCAGGAGCAGGCCGGGCAGGAGCAGGTCGGGCGGGGATACGTCGCCCAGGTGGCGGGCGCCCAGTCCTCGGCCCCGCTCCCGGTGCCCGCGCAGGCGGGGTCGGGTGAGGGGTCCGGGTCGGGGTCCGGCGGTACCGGGCGTCGGCGCGGGCGGCCCGCCGAGTCCAGGGGTGCCGACGTCGCCGCGTTGCCGCCGGGAGCGCAGGCCGGGGTGTCCGAGGGCGCCGTCGTCATGGCCGGCGAACACCGGGGCGGGGCCGCGGCCTCCAACACCGGTCTGGGCGGGACCGTACCGCCGCAGGGCGTGCCCGCGCCCGCGGGAGGGCGTACCCGGCAGGACGGCGGTGAGCAGCAGGCGCTGCCGCCGGCGCTGCCCGCGCAGGCAGGCGAGTCGGACCCGGCGGACGCCGACCGGCCGACCGGCCGCCGGCGGCGTGCCCTGGCCTCCGCGAACGAGCGGGCCGCCGCGCAGGAGGCGGCGCCGCGTCAGGTGTTCGCCCTGCCGCCCGCCGACGCGGACCGGCCGGCCGACGGCGACGCGGCGAAGGGGCAGGGACCGGCGCAAAGCCCGGCGCAGGGCCCTCGGGCGGCCGGTCACGGTGGCCAGGCCCAGCCACAGGTCCATGCACAGGCACAGGCACAGGGCCGGGGGCGGGTCCAGGCGCAGGGCCAGGTCACGGAACACGCCCAGGCTCCCCAGGCGCAGGCCCAGGCAAACGCCAAGACACAGACACAGGCGCAGGCACAGGCACAGACACGGGTGCCCGGCCCGGCCGCCCCCGGTGACGCACTGCTCGACGAGGGCCGCCACGACGCCGTACCGCACGACCAGGCCGAGGACCACACGCCGCCCCAGCCGCACCCGGCCGAGGCGCCCACGGGGCGGCGCCGCCGGGCCGGGGCCGCCCGTCCCGCCGACGAAGCGGCGCCGGTGCCGGCGCAGGGTGGTCCGGCGCAAGCGCCGCCGCCCGTGCAGGACGCCCCGGTGCCGTCGCAGCACACCGCCGGACAGGGCGTACCCGCTGCCCCGGCCGCCCCCGAAGCCCCGCAGCCCTGGCCGGCCACCGCCGCGCCCCAGGGCGAGGGCGCCGATGCCCCCGTACCGACCGACGGCAACGCCGGTCCCGCCCTGGCGCTCCCGCAGGGCGTCCCCGGCACCACGCCGAGCCAGGGCACCCCGCTGCCGCCCGAGAACGCGCCCGCCCCCCGCGCGGCGCAGCCCCTGCCGGCCGAGGCGTCCGCGCCCGTCGACCCGAACTCGACCCAGGGACGGTCGATCAGCGTCCGGACGCTGGGCCAGGGCGTGCCGTTCAACCGGCAGGCGGTCCAGGTGCAGCAGCCGTCGGCCACCCCCGCGCCGCAGCAGCCGAACACCTCGGGGCGGCGCCGCAAGCTGGGTACGCCGCCCGACCCGCGCGCGGACCAGTCGGCCCGCCCGCACCCGGCGACCGAGCAGCCGACCGCCACCACGGAGCCGAAGCAGCAGCCCCAGCCGCAGCAGCCGGCGCAAGGACAGGAACAGACCTCGCTGGGCGGCGGACAGCAGCGGCTCGCGCCGGTCACCGAGGGTGCCGGACGGTCGTACGCCATAGGAGCGCCGGACAAGGACGCCGCAGAGGGGCCCGAGCCGCTGGACGGGCCCGGCGGGGCCGTGGAGGTGGCGGACCCGCCGCGTCCGCAGCCGATGGACGACGAACTGCCGCCGGAGCCGCTGGACAACCCCCGCCGGCTGCTGGTGTGGCCCGCCCCGGACGTCTCCACGCAGCAGGCGCTCAGCGACCGCGGCTACCGGCCGGTGATCGTGCACTCGCGCGAGGAGGTCGACGCGCAGATCGCGGCGTTCCCCGCCGCGCTGTTCGTGGACCCGCTGACCGGGCCGATCACCCGCACGGCACTCCAGTCGCTGCGGCAGGCGGCGGTGGCCGCCGAGGTTCCGGTGCTGGTCACGGCCGGCCTCGGACAGGCGTCGCGGGACGCCGCCTACGGCGCCGATCCGGCCGTACTGCTGAAGGCGCTCGCGCCCCGGGACACCGAGCAGCACCCGCCGCGCGTGCTGCTGATCGAGGAGCACGCGGAGATCGCGCTGGCGCTGACCTCGACGCTGGAGCGGCGCGGGATGCAGGTGGCGCGGGCGGCGAGCGACGCCGACGCGGTGACGCTGGCGGGGCAGTTCCGGCCGAACCTGGTCGTGATGGACCTGATGCAGGTGCAGCGGCGCCAGGAGGGCTCCGCCGGGATCGTCGACTGGCTGCGCGCGAACGGGCAGCTCAACCGCACCCCGCTCGTCGTCTACACCGCCGCCGTCGACCAGGCCGACCTGCCGCGGCTGGCGTCGGGCGAGACGGTGCTGTTCCTGGCGGAGCGTTCCACCAGTGGCGAGGTGCAGGGCCGGATCGTCGAGCTGCTCTCGCGGATCGGGACCAACTGACGCCGCGGCGCCCGGGCGTCACACGTTGACGATCCGGCGCGCCGCCTCCTTGATCGACGCGCGCAGGCGGTCGGCGTCGGTGTCCTCGCCGCCGACCAGGATGCGTTTCGTCTCCAGGAAGAGGAGGTCGGGGGCCGGGGCGATAGCCCCGCCGACCGTCGGGCGCCGCCCATCGGCCCGCCGCGGGCCATCGGCCCCCCGCCGCCCATCGGCCCGTCGGTCAGAGCCGCGTGACGTCCAGCCCGCCCTCGGCGTACTGCCTGCGCAGCACCTTCTTGTCGAACTTGCCGACGCTCGTCTTCGGCACCGTCTCGATGACCGTCCACCGCTCCGGCAGCTGCCACTTGGCGATCTTGCCGTCCTCGGCCAGGAAGGCGCGCAGGTCCTCGAAGCCGACGCTCGCCCCCTCCCTGAGGACGACCGTGGCCAGCGGACGCTCGCCCCACTTGTCGTCGGGAACGGCGACCACGGCGGCCTCGGCCACGTCCGGGTGGGACATCAGCGCGTTCTCCAGCTCGACGGAGGAGATCCACTCGCCGCCGGACTTGATGACGTCCTTGGCCCGGTCGGTCAGGGTCAGGAACCCGTCGGGGGAGATGGTGCCGACGTCGCCCGTCTTCAGCCAGCCGTCCTCGCTGAACTTGTCGTCGGGACGCAGCGGCTCGGTGCCCGGCCCGTTGTAGTAGGCGCCGGCGATCCAGTTGCCGCGCACCTCCAGTTCACCGGCGGACTCGCCGTCCCAGGGCAGTCGCTCGCCGCCGGGGCCGGTGAGGCGCGCCTCGACGCCGGCCGGGAAACGGCCCTGGGTGAGGCGGTACGCGAACTCCTCCGGCGTGCCGATCGCGTGGGCCGGCGGCCGGGCGATGGTGCCGAGCGGGGAGGTCTCCGTCATGCCCCAGGCGTGGCAGACCCGCATGCCGAGCGAGTCGAACGCCTCCATCAGGGACGGGGGACAGGCGGAGCCGCCGATGGTGACCTGCGTGAGGGAGGAGACGTCGCGGGGCTTGGCGGTCAGCTCCGCGAGCAGCCCCTGCCAGATGGTCGGGACGGCTGCGGCGTGCGTCGGCCGCTCGCCCTCGATCATCGCGGCGAGCGGGGCGGGCTGCAGGAAGCGGTCCGGCATCAGCATGTTCACGCCGGTCATGAAGGTGGCGTGCGGCAGTCCCCAGGCGTTGACGTGGAACTGCGGGACCACGACCAGCGAGGTGTCCTGGTCGGTCAGGCCCATCGACTGGGCCATGTTGACCTGCATGGAGTGCAGGTAGATGGAGCGGTGGCTGTAGACCACGCCCTTGGGGTCGCCGGTGGTGCCGGAGGTGTAGCACATGGCGGCGGCGGCCCGCTCGTCCAGCTCGGGCCAGTCGTACGCGGTCGGCTTCCCCGCGATCAGGTCCTCGTACTCGTGCACCTGGACCGACGCCCCGTCCAGCAGGGAGCGGTCGCCGGGGCCGGTGACGACGACGTGCTCGACCGTCTTGAGGTGCGGCAGCAGCGGGGCGAGCAGCGGCAGCAGCGAACCGTTGGCGATCACGACGCGGTCGGCGGCGTGGTTCACGATCCAGGCCAGCTGCTCGGGCGGGAGGCGAAGATTGAGGGTGTGGAGGACCGCGCCCATGGAGGGGATCGCGAAGTAGGCCTCGACATGCTCGGCGTTGTTCCAGGCGAGCGTCGCGACCCGTTCGTCGTCGCCGACCGCGAGGTCCTCGCGCAGGGCGTGCGCGAGCTGGGCGGCGCGGGCCCCGATCTCGGCGAAGGAGCGGCGGTGCGGCTCGTCCTCACCGGTCCAGGTGGTCACCTGCGAGCTGCCGTGGATCGTCGACCCGTGGGTCAGGATCCTCGAGATCAGCAGCGGTACGTCCTGCATCGTGCTCAGCACGGTGTCCTCCCGGGGCGACATTGCCTACGCGGCGGTAAGGGGTGCGCTGATTCTGCGCACATACCGAGCGGTATGTCACTACTCCCGGGTGATCGATCAGTACGGGTTCCCCGCGGGACGCCCGCAGGGGTCACCCCCCAAAGGCCCCGTTGGCTCTCATTTCCGAACAATCCCCAGCTCAGGGTCCTCGCGGAGCTTACCGAGCGCTCGGGACACCGCCGACTTCACGGTGCCCACGGAAACTCCGAGCACCTCGGCCGTCCGGGCCTCGCTGAGGTCCTCGTAGTACCTGAGGACGACCATCGCACGCTGCCGGGCGGGCAGCTTCATGATCGCCCGCCACATCGCGTCGTGCAGCGCCTGCCGCTCCGCCGGATCGTCACCGGCCGGCACGGGCTCCGGCTCGGGCAGCTCGTCGCAGGCGAACTCGTCGACCTTGCGCTTGCGCCACTGCGACGTCCGGGTGTTCAGCAGGGCCCGGCGCACGTAGCCGTCCAGGGCGCGATGGTCCTCGATACGTTCCCAGGCCACGTACGTCTTGGTGAGCGCGGTCTGCAGCAGGTCCTCCGCGTCGCTCGGGTTCGCGGTGAGCGACCGGGCGGTACGCAGCAGCACCGGCTGGCGTGCCTTCACGTACGACGAGAACGACGGGTACGGGAAGGTCTGCGCCCTTGCTGGCGCCGTGGCTGTGGCGGCTTCGGAAGCGCTGGTGCAGACGGGTGTGGTCATGGCTCAACGCTATGAGCGAGGGGGCGTCCGGCGGATCGGCCGCAGGTCCCGAAGCAGAGTCCGCCTCAGGTTGTAGGGGTGGTGCCAGGTGCACCTCCTGTAGGTGGACGAGAGGAGGAGGCACACTGCGGGTTCCCCCTTGGGGGCTTCCCTGCGGGCGGCCCCGGGCCCCTGCAGCCGCCCGGCCCCACCCCGGGCCGGTGACGACGGGAAACACCTGGGCGGCGGCACCGAAGCACCACCGCCCAGACGCACTACGACCCCATGAAGCACACCCGCGAGCGATCGAGGGGCCGGCGCGGCAGCGCTCCCGCGCCGGCCCCTCAGCTCACCACCACAGCGGGGAGAAGCTGACGGCCACGTTCTCGTTGCCCTGGTTGATCGCCGTGAACGCGGAGCCGTCGACCTGCGCGGTGTTGCTCTGGTTCGAGGCCCCCGAGCCGACGGCCTGCTGCTGCGTGGTGGACGAGTTGCCGTTGTTGTCCCCACCGACGCCGCTGCCGAGGATGCCGGCGTTGGCGCTGGCGGCGGTCGCGCTCGATCCGTCGTCCGCGAAGGCACCGTTGTCCGCCGCCGCCACACCACCGAGGAGCGCGGCTGCGAGCGGAAGGGCGGCGACGGCGGCGACGACACGGGCGGTACGGATGCTTGCCATGTTTGTTCCTCCAGAACTGAACCTGCGTGAGGCTGCGTGAAGCTGCGTGAAGCTCTCTGAACTTGGGCTATTGCCAAGGCAGTTGGCCGACCGCCTCGACGCTGTGCACGACGTCGCGTGATCAGAGTTGCCCACCGAATCCCCGGCGAACCACCCCGGAAGCCCTGATTCGCCCTCAAGCGTGAGGACAAGTCGATAAACCCCTTCGACCGTCTTCACCGCCCACCCCAGGGCACCACGGACACTCCCACCCCAAGCCCCACAACAGCTGAAGCGTTCCGCCACATCCGCGAACTCCACCCCCTCCCCGGCGCGTCACACTCCCCCGCTCTTCCCTTTCTCGAACATACGTACGAACATAGATGCATGGCCACCACCGACCGGCAGGCCACGACGCTGGCCCTCGCACACGCCCTGTCAGCCGCGGAACGCGGACTGGCCGTCATCCCCCTGTCCCGGACGAAGCTCCCGGCCCTGCGCTCCCCGCACCGCGCCGGCCCGACGCCGGAACCGCTCTCCTGCCACGGGGAGTGCGGCCGCTTCGGCCACGGTGTCTACGACGCCTCCACCGACCCGGCCCGCATCCGCGACCTCTTCGCCGCCGCCCCCTGGGCCACGGGCTACGGCATCGCCTGCGGCCTGCCCCCGCACCACCTCGTCGGCGTGGACCTGGACACGAAGTCGGAGACGGACTCCTCGGCCGCCCTGCGCGAACTGGCCCTGCGCCACCTGTTCACGATCCCGCCCACGGTCGTCGTCCTGACCCCCAGCGGCGGCCGCCACCTCTGGCTCACCGGCCCACCCGACTCCGTGGTCCCCAACTCCGCCGGCCGCCTCGCGCCGGGCATCGACATCCGAGGCGCCGGCGGCTACCTGGTCGGCCCCGGCTCCCGCACCCGCCAGGGCGTCTACACAACCGCCCCCGGCACGTCCCACCTACCCCCCGCCCCCTGCCCACCCGCCCTCCTACGCCTCCTGCTCCCCCCACCCCGCCCCCACCACCCCACACCCGGCACACCCGACGCACCCGACGGCCGAGGACTCATCCACTTCGTCCTCGCCGCGCACGAGGGCCAGCGCAACACCCGCCTCTTCTGGGCGGCCTGCCGCGCCTACGAGAACGGCATCGGCCCGGCCCTCATCGGCCCCCTCCTGGAAGCCGCACAGGCCACCGGCCTGACGCAACGCGAGGCCCGCACGACCATCGCCTCGGCCGCCCGCATGACCGGCCACCGCCCCTGACCCACTCGGCACAAGAACCGAAAGACCCCGATGCACAACCGCCCGAGCGTGCCGACCATGTCACTGGCCAGGCTCGTCCTGACCTCCGGCCGCACCGTCGCCCTGGCCGAACTACGCCTCACCCCGACCTACGGCACCCTGCTGGACGCCTACCCGTGCCGCCCCGTCAACGACCTGCGCATCAAGACCCTCCTCCACACCGCCGAGCGTATGTCCCCCACCACACCGGTGCACCTGATCCCCCCACCCCGCGAATACCCCGACCACTACACGGGCCCCTACGGCCCCGTCGAGATCCTCCCCCGCATCGCCTGCGTGGCCCGCCTCTCCTCCCCACCCCTCAACCCCTCCAAGGACCCCCTCCTCTACCACTCCACCCTCACAGTCCTCTGGTTCCAGCCCACCCCTCACATCCCGACCCCGCACGACACGGCCCCGGCATTGCGGGACCTGGACTGGCTCACCCTGGCCCGTGACCACGAGGTGCAGCCGTGAGGCCCGCCCATGACAACGGCCCCCGACCGTAAAGCCTGGTCAGGGGCCGTATCACCGCGGTGGGTGTGGGATTTGAACCCACGGTGGCATCGCTGCCACGACGGTTTTCAAGACCTTTCGGGGGTTTGGCGGGTGCGTCGCTCCACCGCAGGTCAGACGGGTACGAGAGCCCCAGAGGAGCCGTCGCCATCGTCGCCGTGCCCGCTACGTGCCCCAGGGGCGGGGTCATGCCCGCTGAGCCAGGAGTCGGCCGCGTCGGCCACCTGGTCGTCACGACCGGCGACGGGACGAGCGTAGTGGCGGGTGGTGACGCTCGCGTTCGAGTGGCCGAGCCGGTGCGCGGCGGTCATGACGCCGTACCGGTCGGCGACCCACGTGCCGTGCGAGGCCCGCAGATCGTGCGGAGTCACGTCGGTCAGTCCGGCCGCCGACACGGCGGGGTCGAAGTACGCCTTGCGCCACTGGTTGTAGCGCAGGGGCTTGCCGCCGGGGGTCGTGAAGAGAAGCGCATCCTCCCCACCGGGCAGCGTCTCCAGATGCCGGCCGAGCCGCTTGGCGAGGGACGGGCCGACGCGGAGCAGCCGCTTCTGATGAGACTTCGGGGTGTCGAAGACCAACGCGCCGTTGGCTTCCGCCAGGTTCTCGTCGACCAGGACGAAGCCGCCGGAGACGTCGATGTCGACGCGTCGGAGAGCGAACGCCTCACCCACCCGCAGACCCGCGTACGCGAGGAGGGCGATCAGCAGGTCATGCGGCTTGGTCGCGCCCTTGACGATCCGCGATGCTTCCAGTGGCGTGAGGATGTGCGGTTCGGTCTGCGGCATCCGAGGGAGCCTCACGCCCCTGCACGGTGTCTGCGGGATCATGTCGTTGTCGACGGCAGAGCGCATGATCTGCGACAGCACCCGGTACGCCTGCCTGATGCGCGAGGCGCTGAGTCCCTTGGTCCGCATCGCGCCGACCCACTCGGTGATCGTGATGGGTCGAAGGCTGGAGAGTTCACGATCACCAAGGGCCGGATTGATCAGCGAGTTGATCAGAGACCGGTACGACGCCTGAGTCTTGTGCTTGAGCTGCGGCGATACGGCAGCAAGCCAGCGAGCCGCCCAGTCACGGACCGTCGTCTGTCCCTCCGCCGGGTCGAGCCAGCGCCCCTCTTCGATCTCAATGCGCTTCCGCGTGAGCCAGCGGTCGGCGTCCGTGGTCGTGGCGAACGTCCGATCCGCAGGGCGCAGCACACCGTCAGGCCCCGGGTAGCGGACTTGGAACCGGCCGGACGGCAGCTTGCGGACACGGCCGAATCCCCGGCGAGACTTGCGCTTGCCAGCCATCAGGCAGCCCTCCTGAGTCCCGTGGGCCGCAGGAGGATCGGTTCCACGGTGTTGGCGCTCACGTACGCCTCTACGGCGGTCTCAGGGATCCGGACGTGCCGGCCGACCTTCACGAAGGTGATGCGGCGCTCCTCGATGAGGCGCCGGGGGAAGCGGACCCCCGTGCCGAGGCGTTCGGCGACCTGGTCCACGGTGAGAAGCCGGTCCATGGTCACCACTCCCCCTCGTCTGCGGCCAGTCCGGCCAACACGTCGCGGGCAGTTTCACGATTGGTCTGGAGCCCGCGCGCGATGGTGTCGGCGAGGACGGATTCACCAGGGCTGTGGCCGTGTCCGGCGTACTGCCAGTCGGTGAGGACGAGGACGGTGTCCGGCTCGCGGTCGGCCAGGGCGAGGGCGGCGTGTTCCTGTGCTGCGCGGTAGTCGGCGCGTGTCTGGCGCAGGGCGCCGAGGGTGGTGGAGTAGCGGCGGGACTTGGAGGAGAAGTGGCCGCGGAAGCCGAGCATGTGGGCCCAGGCCCAGAGCCGCCGGTCCGGGTAGAGGTGGTCTAGGTCGCGGCATGCGGTGATGAGTCGGCGGGTGTGGTCCGGGACCTGGTGGCGGTCGAGTTCGGCGAGCTCGCCGATGCGGCGGTCAAGGGTGCCGGTGTTCTCGGCGGCTTTGGTGGAGTACTTGGCGACGTAGGAGGCGACGGCCTGTTCGGTGATGTCGGAGCTGTCGCCGAAGGTCTTCACCGGGCGCACGTCGAGCTGTGTGCCCCAGCGGAAGGACCGGGCCGGTTGGTCCCCGGCGGCCGGGACGGAGACGGATGTGTAGGAGTGCGCCGCAGCGGCATGGATGGCGTCGGCGAGGAGGCCGACCGTTGCCCAGGCAGGCGGCGGTGTTCCTGGTCCGTCCGGTCCGTCGAGCCGGATCACCGCATGGAAGTGCAGTGCACCGCGCTTCTGAAACTCGGCGACCTTGCCGTATGAGACACGAACGCGGTCGGCGAGTTCTCGGCGGGTGAGGCCGGCGCGGGCGGCGAGTTCGCGACGCAGGCGAGTGGTGAAGCGCTGCCAGAGCTGCCCGGCGTGGTTGTTGAACAGGACGGCGCCCGCGTAGTCGTACGTCGCCGGGTCGAGGGCAGTCCCCAGTTCCGGGGCGTCCGGGGCGTGCTGGGTACCGCAGCGGCAGGTGCCGTGGTCGGGCCGGTTGTGGACCGGACCGAAGGAGGGAGCGGTGAGCGTGGCGAACACGCGCGGGTGATCCCGGACCGTGGCGGGGACGTCTCGGCGGTCGTCTCCGGCCAGACCCGCGCGGATGAGGTGGTAGGTGTCGCCCGCGTAGGTCCAAGCACAGGACGGGCAGCGAGAGGCGCGGCGGTTGCCGCAGGCGAGGCGGAGGCGCCCGCCGGGCTCAACAGCGGTCGTGTAGTGGTGCAGGGTCTCGCCGGTGGTCTTGTCCTTGTGGAGGGTCCAGCCGGTGAGGTGGACCGGGTCGGAGCAGCCGCCGGTGCGACGGATCTGGTCTTCCCAGCGGGGGTAGTCGGGGGCCGAGGCGACGCGGAGGAGGTCGCCGAGGGTCGTCGGGTCGAGCAGCGGGGCATGCGCGGTCGGGGCGCGGTGCGCCATGCTGGGTGCTTCCTTCCGGCTGTGAGATCGGTTGGGGACGGCGCCCGGGCGGCGGATGCTTGGCGGTATCGAGGCCGCCCGGGGGCCGGTCAGCGTCGCTTGGCGTCCGCGTGGACGAGGGAGCGGATCACCAGGGCGCAAACGGCGACCGAGGCGCCGGTGATGGCGACGGCCAGGAGCATCGAGACGAGTACGGCGCCGACGACCAGGACGACGGCCGTTCCGCCGCCGACGAGGGCGAGGGCGGTGCCGGGGGTGAGCTGCACCGTGGGCCGGGACGGCGCGGAAGCGACCGGAGCAGGAGGCGGAACCTGCGCACTCGGCACGACGGCGGTCGGCTCCACGACTACGGGCGGCGTGAGGTGGCCGGCGGGCGTGGGATTGGTCGGGATCTTCGGGCGGAGCATCGGTGTTCTCCCTTCAGGTCGGGCTACTTGACGAAGCCGTTGACGACGGGGGCCAGCACGCTGTCGGCAATGAGGAAGCCGCCGAGGAGGAGTACGGCGATGAGCCACCAGGGCGGGCGGATGAGCTTGACGCCGAGGTAGCCGACGACCAGGAGCGCGAGCCAGAGCGGGACGTCCATCGGATGGCCTCCTAGCTGACGCGGCAGCGGTGGGTGCGGGCGGCGAGCTGTGCGGCGGACTGGCTGGAGTAGTCGGCGGACCAGCCGCAACGGTCGTTGGTGCACACGGCGGCGTGTTTGGTCTGGCCCCGGCGGTCGCGGTGAGTGCCGATCTGCACGGGGCCGATCCGCATAACGGAGTGGAAGAAGTCGCGGGCGGGCATGTCAGTCGATCTCCTCTCGTGTCGCGGTCATGTCATTCGAGTTGGGCGGCGATGGCGTCGGCGAGGTGAGGCGGGACGCCGAGGCGGGCGCGGAGGGTGTCGGTGTCGATCCGGGCGCCGGTGCGGGCGTGGTGGTCGTCGGCGACTTTGCGAGCGTGGTCGACGAGCGCGGCCGGAACCGGCACGGCCGTGAGCCGAGCAGGGGCTTCCTCGATCTGCGGGGCGACGGGGGGTTCAGGCGCCGCGTCTGGTTCAGCGGCGGCCGTTTCGGGCACGGGGTCCGGACCCGGGTCGGAAGGTGCCGGCGGAGCCGGGGAAGGTGCCGCAGGCGAGTGGGCGAGGAGGGTGCCGCCCATGAAGGCCAGGGCGGGCCAGGCGGCAACGAGAATCCGCAGCCAGGCCGGAACGTCGCCAAGGTC
The DNA here is from genome assembly GCF_042717365.1 of Streptomyces sp. NPDC058534. Lineage (NCBI taxonomy): Bacteria > Bacillati > Actinomycetota > Actinomycetes > Kitasatosporales > Streptomycetaceae > Streptomyces > Streptomyces sp. NPDC058534. The sequence goes on along the minus strand of NZ_JBHXNW010000006.1, from coordinate 125,451 downwards.
GAGAAGCCCGGCGGTGGCAACGTTGGCGCCGAGCGAGGCGACCAGGGCGATGACGAACCAGCACCAGGCCAGCCGGGACGGCCCGTCGGCACGCAGTCGACGCCAGGCGGCGACCAGGAGCAGGTCGACCGAGACGGGATAGGCCCAGGCCTTCCAGCCGGTCTGTCCGGCAGCGGCGGCGAGGTCGTGGAGGTGGGCGAAGGACAGCGCCCCGGCGATGACGGCCTGAACGAGTACGGCGTCGATGCGGAGAGCGGGGCGGGCCATCACGGCTCCTTCCTGTGATCAGGCATGGCGGGGGTAGGGACCCGGCGCGAAGGACGGTCGCGCCGACCGTGGGAGGGGGAGGAGTCAGGCGGTGGCTGGCGTTGTCTTGGACAGCGGCACGCGGGCCGAGGGCAGCGGTGCGACTGCGGGCCGGAAGGGCGCGAGCGCGGGCAGCTCGGGTGTGCGGTCGGCGTGCTTGTTGCAGACGTTAACGGCCTGGCGCAGCGTGGTGTGCGGGGCGCGGATGCGGTGCCAGCCGCCGGTGGAGTCTCCGGCTATGGCGATGCCGCGTGTCTCGGCGGGGATCTGGATGGCGGCGAGGACGGCGTCCGGGGCGATGTCGCCGAAGGCCATGTTCGCGGACGTCTCGTCGTTGACGCGGTGGGCGGTGCGGCCGGTGAGCTGGGCGCGGAGCATGGTGATGCCCTTGCCGAGTTCGGAGCCGAAGCGCTGCCCGCAGATCTCCAGGTAGACGCCGGCCGCGCGGCCGAGCTGGGCGAGGCGGACCAGGGCGGTGATGATCCGGTCCCGGCGCTTCTCCTCCTCCTTGCTGGCGAAGAGCGCGAGTTCGGCGACCTCGTCGACCAGAACGACGACCGGCACCGGCCGCAGGTCCTCGGGCAGGTCCCAGATGTCGGCGGCGATCTCCGCATCCGGAACGGCGACGCTGATCCGCTGTTCGGCGCGGATGAGCTGATACACGTCCTGCATGTGGGACACCAGCGCTTCCAGCAGTTCCAGCGCGGTGTCCGGGTTGTCGGCGAGCGCGGAGAACCGGCGGGCCAGCGGGAACAGCTCGACTCCTTGCTTGCAGTCGACGCCGACCAGCGCGACGTGCTGCGGGGCGAGCCCGGCGACGAGGTTGCGTTGATAGACGGACTTGCCGGACTCCGTGGCGCCGAGGGTCAAGCCGTGCGGGACGGCCCGGTAGTCGCGGTAGTGCACCGAGCCGTCCTCCCGCAGCGCGACCGGGACACGCATCGGCCGGGTGTCGGTCTTGGCCGGCATCTGCACCCGCTTGAGCACGTCGTAGCCGGTCATCCGGATCTCGACCACACCGGAACGCAGCTCACGGGAGGTGACGCCGTACATCCCGAAGGAGTGGCGCAGCCGGTCCGAGGCGGCGGCGACGTCGAAGGCGTCCTGTCCCGGGCGGAGTTTGAGCCGGAGGACCAGGCCGGTGTGGGTGGGCCGCAGTCTCAGGATGCGCGGCGCGCGGGACCCCGGTGCCGGGCGGTTGGTCATCCGGGCCAGCATGAGGCGCCAGCGCGAGGGCGGGACCGTCAGCCCGCAGGCCTCCATGACGGAGGCGTAGCGGACCAGGACGCGCACGACAGCGAAAGTGACCCCGAAGGTCATCCAGTACCAGGCGGGACGCCGCCACCGCAGGAGACCCGCAGCGGCGACGACCACCAGCAGTAAGACCGTCGGCCACGTCATGGCTCAGGCCGCCTTCGAGCCCGTGCCCGTGGTGGCCAGCGAGGTGACGGCGACCGCGCGGAAGGCGATGCCGTGCCGCTTCTGGCCGTTGAACTCGTTCTCCCACGGCCGGGCGACCAGCCCCGTGAGCGCGGCCGGGGTGCCCATGGTCAGGTCACCGGAGATGCCGGTCTCCGGGACGGTGACGGACAGGATCTCGACTTCGTCGTTGGCCGCGAACATCACGTCCACGGTCATCAGCTTCGCGCCGGTCTCGGCGTCGGTGGCGATCTCGCCGGTACGGCGGTCACGCACCTTGGGCTGCGGGGTCTTGGCGACCATCACGGTCGCGGCGGAGGTGTCGACGGGAATCTGACGCACAGCAGAACACTCCTCTACAGATGCTGAACTCCGCCACTCATGTACATGAGTGACATGAAGAAGAGTGCATCACTCCTGTACATGAGTCAACCCGCCGCGACATCGAAGTCACGACGGGTTGCGAGAAGTTGAGCGAGCGTCAGTCGGCGGCAGGGATTCGGTACTCGAAAACGAACTGGTCAGCAGCCATGAGCGTGTCGCAGACCTCCACCACGACCCCGGCCGTCGTACGCGCCTCACGGATCAGATGAACCACCGGCGCACCCGGACTCAGCACCAGCTCGGAAGCTTCCGCCTTCGAGGCCGGCCGAGCTTGCAACGTCTCGACAAACTCCGCGAACTCATGCCCGTGGTCTTCGAGCCGGGCGTAGATCCCACCGCCGCCAGGATTCTCGGCGAACAGCTCGGGGATGTCCTTGACGACGTCCCACGGAAGGTAGGAGGAGGCGGTCTCGACCGGGGTGCCGTTGCGGAAGTAGAGGCGCCGCCGGGCGAGCACCTGAGTGCCGGCGGGAACACCGAGCCGCTGAGCGACATCGGCGGGCGCGTCCATGGGTCCGATGTAGAGGACGCTCACCTTAGCCGTGGCGCCGGACTGCGCGGACTCCGCGAGGTACGCGGCCTTACCGCCCTGGCGGAGCGAGCGCCGGAAGCGGTCGGAGGAACGGTGCCGCACCGGCGGCCGGTCCTTCACGATCGAGCCCTTGCCGTGCCGGGTCTCGACGAGCCCACTCGCCCGCACCTCGACCATGGCCTTGCGGATCGTGCCCCCGGACACGCCGTAGCGCTCCACCAGCTCCGATTCACTCGGCACCATGTCACCGGGCTTGAGCACACCCGCCCGGATCTGCTGCACGATGTCGTCCGCGATCTGCACGTACCGAGGCCCGGACCTGCCCCCCTCTACCGCAGTTCCCATAGTCCTTCTCTGCCTCCTATGCTCCTGTACATGAGTCAACCACAGGAAGCAACGTCACCGCCCCTGCACTCCGTATCCGTAGCCGGAGTCGTGGTGCGCGAAGACGGCCGCCTCCTGGCGATCCGCAGAGCCGACAACGGCACCTGGGAACTCCCCGGCGGCGTACTCGAACTCACCGAGACCCCAGAGGCCGGCGTAGCCCGCGAAGTCCGGGAAGAGACAGGCATCCACGTCGAGGTCGACGAACTCACCGGCGTCTACAAGAACACCACCCGAGGCATCGTCGCCCTCGTCTTCCGCTGCAAACCCTCCGGCGGCACCGAACGCACCTCAAGCGAGTCCACAGCCGTCTCCTGGCTCACACCCGACGAGGTCGGCGACCGCATGTCCGAGGTCTACGCGATCCGACTCCTGGATGCCCTGGACGGCAACGGCCCTCACGTACGAAGCCACGACGGCAAGCACCTCATCCCGGCGGGATAAGACTTTCCCTACTTCATCAAGGCCCGCGCACGGCGCGGGCGCGCGCCGCCTCTACGGCGCGGCCCGCCTCCTGTCTTCGCCCCGGCTGGCCGCGCCCGGCGGCGCGCTCGGCGGCTGCGGGCATGAAGTGGGAAGACACCCTCTGTGGCTGGGGCGGTCGGCTCCACGGCTTTAGGCAGCCACTTTGGGGCGAGCCTCTAAGATCTTGGCCCCAACGTCGTGCTTTAACGGGCAGGTCCACAGACTGCCCGACTCGCCATCAGCTTACGGGGCCAAGATCACTCGCCCCAAAGCAGCTCCAGCCCAAAGCCGCTCCACCGACCTTGCTATTGTCGCCATCTTTCGTCACCAACCAAGGTGTTGCCGGATCAGATGATAGACATCAACAACCTCTCGCGGAGGCGAGTGATCAGCGGCAAACGCGGCCCCGATTCGAGGTTTACTGCGCTTTCCTATATCTTGGCCGACTTGCCGATATAGCGAGCTGTCAAGGCGTTCAAGATACGCCTCAAACTCACCAGACTTGGAGCCGTCAGTACCAAATGTGTCGGCAACACTAAATACGCCGACATTCTTCCAATATTCTTTCCATGCGTGAAAGTCTTGTGCATCTTTCGGATGGCCAACCGGCAAAAGACCCTCTACTTCGAGGTGCTTGTGCAGTTTACTACCTGGAGCAAGTGCCGGACCGTCAGCAATCACTGCCCACGGGATACCAAAAACGGTCAGGAACTCAATATAGGTTCCGAACCCATGATCTCCTCCTACATCTATGAGGGAGATATTGGCCCCACTAGGCGGCACCCACCCAGGGCCTGCATTCTCCTCCCACCATGCACTCAAAGCACCAACCTCTGTGGGACCTTCACACAGGACGGCTCCAGCAGAAAAAAGTAGGCTGCGAGCATCGTTTGCGCCTAGACGCTGAAGCCATCGAGCTTGCCGCTTTTCATCAAGTGCGCTGGACACACGTCGGACCTCACTGCCGTGCACGCCCGGTGAAAGCCGAACAATACGCAACAAATCGGAAGCTCTACTAACAGGGACCAAGTCCGCGCTGTGCGTGATGATGACGCATTGTGCGCGATCCTGAAGAGCATAGACAAGACGCCGCTGCAATGTGGGCTCAATGTGAACAGCGGGCTCGTCCAGAATAAGGACCCTGCCAGGATCTCCAGCTACGAGCGTACTTAGCACGAGAGCCTCCTGCCGCCCAGCACCCGCGAACGCAATCGGATACTCAAGTCCGCCTTCTGGCAGCGTCACGTCAATAAGCAACCCGTCAGCTTTGACAGGATCGGGTATGGCTTGTACTTCAAACGGACATCCCACAAGGTGGGTGAAAAGCGCCCGAATGTTCTCGTAACGACTCCGCTGCTCCAGAGTTCCGTTCTTTAGGCGGTAAAGCTCACCTGGAACTTGGCTACCATCCTGCAGATCAGCGGCAACCCGAAGATTGCCGAGTTCGTAGCCCCGAGCGAGAGGAAGGCGTCTATTGTCGGTGAGCACCACTCCCCGCTGAAGTATCACATTCAACACCTGCGTGAAATTAAAGACCTGACTATCTGGATCATTTTTACCAAGCAGAAGTGCTAGGTCCCGGAGACTATCAGGAAAGGGAGAACCATCAATAGGAGCAGTAGTCTGCAGAGAAATTTCATTGTCGTGATTGAGTAGCTGAGAGAAGTCAATTCGAGGGGCTTCCTCTCGCGGCTTGTATGCGAGATCACGATCGGGAAATGTTTGCACCCATGCTTCACCCAGCGGAACGATAGGAACTTCGTGGAGACGAAATCGTTTGGTCATTCGAGACCCGTTTAGCACGTCGATACGGCAAGATAGGTCACCTCTTTCTGACACCCAAAAGACCCTCCACGGTTGTCGCGATCCCGCATCATAATGCATACGGATAGTTCCACTAAGTAGCGGCCACAGAGACTCAGCATCGAGTCGTCGACGTACATCTTCATCTCGACGCAGCCTTGAGATTACTCGCCCGGTAGACTCGCCGACACTCGATACGTAAGCAGCCCGGATGAATGTACTTATCAGAGCCTTTTCCCACGGCTGATCGAATTCGACTTGCATGGATACAGTAAATCGACGGCCACCAAACCGAGGAGCACGGGCATACAAGTGAAGCCGATCCCCTGCTGCGTCTCCGGCGTGAGCAGATATAACCGAGCGAATTACATCCACCACTCGGCCTACATTGGATTTTCCTGCTGAATTTGGCCCCGTAATTACTACCGATTCACCGTCTAGATCCAGGTTGAGTTCATCAAACGACATGAACTTTTGAGCAGTAATTTGCGATAGCTTCAAGGATCCCCCTCTCTCGCGAACTGTAATCATTACAGGTTTTTCACATCTCAACAAGCGGATTCGGGAAGACGACTGCGTCCATTGCGAGACGTGCGCCGATCCGGTTTAAGGGGGCGAGCGCACGAACGAGAGCGCCCTCCCGGGCCGTCCTAGGGCCGTGGAAGGGCGCTCAGCGTTGACCAACGTCGACAGCTACCGACAGCTCAGCAGCAGGTCACGGCGTTGATCGATGAGGCGGCCGCAGGTCACGGCCGCCTGTGATCAGTTGTGGCTGAACTGGGTGTCATCAGCCCAACTCACCTCAGCTCTCCCCGTCCTCGACCATACCGATGGCGACGGGAAATGACTCCAGGAACTGACGCCGTGCGGGGTCTTGCTCCGCTCCGGCCAAGCTTGCGAGCCCCTGCAAGAGTCGTTCGCGTTGCTCTGAGGGCAGTTGCAGCAGCGTCCAGCCCACGCTCTCCATCATCTTCACCGCGGAGTCCGGATCCACTTCCTCGTCCCCGGCACTCTCCAGCCACCGAACGATGTCAACGAGCAGGCCGGTGAGTGCCGGCACAAGCGGATCCGGATTAGTCATCCGTGCAACATAGCCGCCCCCTACGACACCGCTTCTCTGCGGGACCCCGGCCAGCCATCGCACCCCCGGGTCGCCGAATGCTGACAGGAGGTTCACGTCAGGAGCGCCCCTGACTGGGGTTGGCTCACGGCCAGGAGGTGACCGCGGCTGGTAGCTACCCGGAGCACGTCTCGCAGTGCTCCGGTCAGTTCGGTCAGCATGCGGTGCAGATCCTCCGGGCCAGCATCCCGGTCGCCGAGTACTGCCGAAACCTGCTCTACGAGGTCAGCCGCCATCCCGAGCTGTACCGCCTCGATGTTGTCTGCCAGGCGGGACATGTAGCCGCCGCTGTCATCGGTGCTCAGGTAGCAGGGCTTGCCGTCCGGGCCCGACCACGGGAGGAGTCTCAGTTCGTTCTGCGGCGTCATCTGTGCGCCTGCCTTTCTTCGATCACGTGGTGGGTGCTGAAGACGGCGTCGACACGATCCCCAGGGAACACCAGTAGTGCCGCCTCAATGACTCGTCCGGCGTTGTCTGCCGCTACGCGAGTGATCGCGAGGACGGCCAAGGCTGTGTTGATCCGCAGGGTCGATGCCTCATCCGGCGTTGGGAGTCGGGCGGACACCGTCTCGTGCACCTCGGCCGGCAGCGGGTCCGGCACAGAGAAACTGGCCTCCGCCCACGCCCTTGAGGACCGGTCGCCGAGCGCCGTGGTCGGTGTCAGGTCTCGCGGTACGTAGACGCGGGCCAGGCTGTGGGGGGACTCTCCCTCGTAGCTGAGTCGGAGGAATTCGGTTAGTGGGCTTCCGTCATCCACCTTCAGAAGCGCTGTCAGGTACCCCCGCGCGGGCAGTGCCGTAGTGCGGACTGTCACGCGCAGGTCCACGTCTGCGGCAGTCCGAGGATCCAGCGTGCCCCACCCACCGACGTACGTGATCTTTCGCAGAGGACGGCGGACGAAGTTGCCCTTGCCGTGGATCTTCTCGACGAGGCCTTCGCCCTGGAGAACAGCGAGGGCGCTTCGAAGTGTCGCCGTGCTGACCTTGTACCGGTCGGCCAAGGCGGACTCAGACGGGAGCCGGTCACCAGGTCCGATGCGACCGGTCGTGACCTGGCGTCTCAGGTCGTCAGCGACGACGAGGCGGCGAGACGTCATGGACTGCGTCACCGCCTTCTCGTCATACGCACGGCCACGAGCCGGGTCCGCCCGTTTATGGTCAGCAGCTCTCCCGACTCGAACAGGAGTTGCTTCGCGCCCTGGGGCAACTGGAAGAGGTCACTCACCCGGCATGCCCGACCGCCGACTTGGATGATGTCGCCGCGCAGGACGGTAGCGGCCGTGATCTCGACGTTGGATGCCAGCGCACCCCCGGGGGCCCAGTTGCTCACCGCCTTCACCGCCGGTCGTGTGGAGTGGTCCGGCGCAGAGTGGCAGGGGCAGGCGCACGTCTCGTAAATCACCGGCAGGTCGACCGGCGCAAGGGATGGCGACGCTTCCGCACAGGCTGCGTGAGTGCCGACCCGGCATGCGGTCGACCGGTAAGCAGCAGCCGCGGTTTCCGAAACATGGGGACGTTGGCGAGGAGGCATCAGCGAACACCTGCCAGAGCCGAGAACGCCTCAGCCGACAGTCGCGGCGCCACGACCACCGAGCGCTGGCGTGCACGCTGCCGCTCCCAGGCCAGCACGTACGGGCGGACGAGCGCGTTGTCCTCGCCCAGGAGCAGGTGAAGGCGGTCAGCGGTGTCCGGCATCCAGTCCGGGACGGCCGGCGGTTCTACGGCGAGCGCGGGAGGCGTCGCTACAGCCGTCCGGGACGGCGTTAAGGCTCGGCGGTGCCTGCCCTTGGGGAAGTACCGCGCTCTGGCGAGCGAGACGGCACGGCGGATACGGTTGAGCACGCTGCTCAGCTCCTATCGCTGATGGCTCGGTCCCCCGACATCGCCCGTCGTGGGGCCGCTTTGCGTACGACCGCCCAAAGGGTGCGGCCGTTCAAGCTGGTGGCGTGAAGCCCGAAGCGATCGGCCTCCGCCAGGACTTCCAGGACCTCCCGCCATGACTCGACGGAGAGCGCTTCCGGTACCTCCGCCTCGACCGACGTGCACCGGTCGTGCTCTTCCACGCGTGTGGTGAGCCCGACCGCCGATAACTGGGCGGCGATGGCTTCCGCGCTCACTCGCGAAGCGGGCACAGGGGAGCCTCCGTCACTCGGCGATCACTTTGAGTGAAGCTAGTTAACTAGGTTAGGGCTAGTGGACTAGATTTTCCATATGCCTGAGCAGCCGCCCTATCTCCGCATCGCCGACGAGCTACGGCAGCGGATTGCGGAGCACGTGTGGGAACCGGGGGACCGGCTTCCCTCCCGCGCGCAGATCGGCCAGGAGTGCGGCGTGGGCGAGAACGTCGTCCGCAGGGCTCAGGAGCTGCTGATCTCCCAGGGCGTGCTGGAGGGTCGAGCCGGGTCGGGCACCTACGTCGCCGAGCCCCGGCAGCGCGTGCGCGTGGTGCGGTCGTCCGCCCGCGAGCAGCCCGAAGGGTCGCCGTTCCGGGCGGACATGAAGGCCGTCGGCAGGCAGGGCGACTGGGAGAGCAGGACCGACGCCAAGGTGCCGGCCCCGGCGGAGATCGCCGCCCGACTCGGTATCGCCGAGGGCGAGCTGTGCGTCCGGACCGCTTACGAGTTTCTGGCCGACGGCAGGCCCGTGCAGCTCTCGACCAGTTGGGAGCCGTACGACCTCACCGCCGGCAGTCTCGTCGTCCTCCCCGAGGGAGGGCCGCACGCGGGGGCAGGTGTCGTGAACCGGATGGCCGCCATCGGGATCACCGTCAGCCATGCCGTGGAGCAGCCCGAGCCCACGCAGGCGACCGCCGAGGAAGCGTCGCTACTGGGGATTCAGAAGGCCGCGCTCGTCACGCACATCCGGCGGACGTACTACAGCGACCAAGGGCGGCCGGTCGAGACTGCGGACATCGTGGTGCCCGCGGCGCACTGCGAGATCGTGTACGAGATTCCGATCAGCCGAGCGTAGGCGACCAGGCGGCAGGCCCGTCAGGGCATGCCCCAGCCGTGCCCCTTCCGTGCCCGATCGGCCGGGAAGTCGCGGGGAACGGCGGTGTACGACGGGCAGCGCACACGCCAACGGCCCCCGACCGTAAAGCCTGGTCAGGGGCCGTAGCACTGCGGTGGGTGTGGGATTTGAACCCACGGTGGCTTGCGCCACGACGGTTTTCAAGACCGTTCCCTTAGGCCGCTCGGGCAACCCACCCCGCGCCGGTCGTGATCTGTGGCGCGGGACCAGGGTAGCGGGTCGGTCCGGGGGTGTGGGTCAGCCGTCGCCCAGCTTGGAGCCGAGGGTGAGTTCGGTGGTGTGCTGCTTGCCGCCGCGCTCGTAGGTGACCGTGACCTCGTCGCCGGGCTTGTGGGTCCAGATCTCGCCGATCAGGGTCGGGCCGCTGTCGATCACCCGGTCGTCGAGCTTGGTGATGACGTCGCCGGGCTTGAGGCCCGCGTCGGCCGCGGGGCCGCCCGCCTCGACGGGGTCGGAGCCGCCCACGCCCTGCTCGGTGAGCTTCGCGCCGTTCGTCGTCTCCTCCAGGGAGACCGAGGCGCCGATCTTCGCGTAGACCGGCTTACCGGTCTTGATCAGCTGCTGGGCGACGAACTTGGCCTGGTTGACCGGGATCGCGAAGCCCAGGCCGATGGAGCCGGCCTGGCCGGTGCCGAAGCCGCCGTTGCTCGTGGACTGGATCGCGGAGTTGATCCCGATGACGTTGCCCTGGGCGTCCAGCAGCGGGCCGCCGGAGTTGCCCGGGTTGATCGACGCGTCGGTCTGGAGGGCGCTCATGTAGGACGCCTTGCTGTCCGCGCTGCCGTCACTGGAGGCCACGGGGCGGTTCTTGGCGCTGATGATGCCCGTGGTGACCGTGTTGGACAGGCCGAAGGGGGCGCCGATGGCGATCGTCGAGTCGCCCACGGCCACCTTGTCGGAGTCACCGAGAGGGAGCGGGTTCAGGTCGGAGGGAGCGTTCTCCAGCTTGATGACCGCGACGTCGTAGCCCTGCGCGTTGCCGACCACCTCCGCGTCGTACTTCTTGCCGTCGGGGAAGGTCGCGCTGAGCTTGCCGCCGTCGACCGCCTCCGCCACGACGTGGTTGTTGGTGACGATGTGGCCCTGCTTGTCGAAGACGAAGCCGGTGCCGGTGCCGCCCTCGCCGTTGCTGCCCTCGGCCTGGATGGTGACCGTGCTGGGCAGCGCCTTGTTGGCCACGCCGGCCACCGTGCCGGCCTCACGCTTGACGGAACCGCCGGTGTCGGAGGCGGAGACCGTGGTGGAGCCGCTGTCGTCGTTGTTCTTGGCCAGGGTGTAGCCGAGGCCGCCGCCCAGACCGCCCGCGACCAGCGCCGCGATCAGGATTCCGGCGAGCACGCCACCTCGGCCGCGGCCCGTCTTGGGCGCGGGGGGCGGCTGGTACGAGGCTCCCCAGCCGCCGCCTCCCGCACCTCCCGCACCGTCGCCGCCCGAGCCTTCGCCGAAGCCATGACCGCCGTGACCGCCATGACCGCCGTCACCGCCGCCTCCGCCGTACGACGGGGTGCCGGGCGGCGGGGGCGGGGGCCAGGAGGCGTCGGGCGGTGTGTGTCCCTGGGGCGCCGCCGCGGCCGGCGACTGGGCGGGCGGAGCGGCGGCCGGGTCCTGGGGAGTAGGGGCCGGGTCCTGGGAGGTGGGGGCCGAAGCCTGTTGCGGGGCAGGGGGCTGGTGCGGGGCGGGGGGCTGGGCGGAGGCAGCGGGAGCGTCCACCGGCACGGGTGGTGCGGACGGGGCCGGGGGTACCGCGGTGCCCTCGTTCTCGGTGCTCACAGCTTCTCTCCTCGTTCCACGGCAGTGTGTCGGTCACCCTGGTCGCGCTCAGCCACGCTCACGCGGTGGTCCACGGTCCGGCGCGATGCGGATGTGCTGGCGTTTTTGTATGCCATCAGCTTTTCCCACAGGCCGTCAGAGCACCATAAGCGGTTCCTGTGGGTCCTGGACCGTCCTTTATATGGGATATTCAAGGCTAAACGGACGCGTTGCCGATTCGACCCGATGGCACGTCTACCCGCCCGCGGTGGCACCATGACGCGGTGACCCACGCACGACAGCACCGGATTCAGGTCGTCGCCCACCGTGGAGCCTCCGAGGAGGCCCCCGAGCACACCCTGGCCGCGTACCGGAAGGCGATCGAGGACGGGGCGGACGCCCTCGAGTGCGATGTGCGCCTGACGGCGGACGGTCATCTCGTCTGTGTTCACGACTGGCGCGTCAACCGTACGTCGAACGGCCGGGGCGCGGTATCCGCGCTGGAGCTCGCCGATCTGGCCGAGCTGGACTTCGGGGCCCGCCGCACCCGCGAGTTCTGGCGCACGCGCGACGAGCAGCCGGACTGGGAGCACCGGCCCGAGGACCGGGAGGAGACCTCCGTCCTGACCCTGGAGCGGCTGCTCCAGCTGGTGGCCGACGCCGGACGGCGGGTGGAGCTGGCGATCGAGACCAAGCACCCCACGCGGTGGGCGGGGCAGGTGGAGGAGCGGCTGCTGCTGCTCCTGAAGCGGTTCGGACTCGACGCCCCGGCCTCGGCCGCGGGTTCCCCGGTGCGCGTGATGAGCTTCTCGGCCCGCTCGCTGCACCGGGTGCGGGCCGCCTCGCCGACGCTCCCGACGGTCTATCTGATGCAGTTCGTCTCACCCAGGCTGCGCGACGGGCGGCTGCCCGCGGGTGTCCGGATCGCGGGCCCCTCGATCCGGATCGTGCGCAACCACCCCGCCTACATCGAGCGCCTGAAGCGCGCCGGCCACCAGGTGCACGTCTGGACCGTGAACGACACCGACGACGTGGATCTCTGCGCCGACCTGGGCGTCGACGCCATCATCACCAACCGGCCGCGCGCGGTACGGGACCACCTGGGGCGCTGATTCGTCCGGAGGTCTTGACCCGGCGGCCCGTCTGCCGCATTCTCCGGTCCCGGCCACACCGACGAAATCCAGCCATGTGATTACAGGGAGTGCTCCGGCGCGTTCGGTGCGTGTTCGACCGTGTCGAATGCGTCACTGGGCGAGGACGGGCCGGTTTCCGGTTCAGGCCAGAGGGGCATCCACACCGTGGCGTGGGGCGAAGGAGGTCTCGGGGGTGGCGTTGGTGGTGGCACAGGAAGTGCCCACGTCGTCGAGCATGGCCGTTCCCCATGGCCCTGCGGGCGTGGGGAGAGCGAGGCACCGGATGCGCGAGCAGTTGCGCAGCAGCGGTGTGGCGGAGCCGGTCATCGACGACGCCGTACTGGTCCTTTCCGAACTCTTGAGCAATGCGTGCAAGCACGGCCGCCCGCTGGGCGACGCCCTGTCCGGCGACGGCGACGTGCGCGCCGCGTGGCAGGTGGACCCGGGCGGCCGGCTGGTCGTGGAGGTCACGGACGGCGGCGGCCCGACCCGTCCGACGCCGGCGACCCCGTCGGTCACCGCGCACGGCGGCCGCGGGCTGAACATCATCACCGCGCTGGCCGACGACTGGGGCGTACGGGACGACGCGCGCGGCGAGGTCACGGTCTGGGTCGTCGTCCACGACGACGTGCACGACCCGGACGCCGGACATCGGCGCGACGACTTCGCCACCCGGATCACGGCACCGGCGGTGTCGGAGATCCCCGGCCTGGACTTCGCGGACGCCGTCGAAGAGGCGGGCTGACCCCGCTGACCCCGGCACGGCGCCTTTCGCCCCTGCGAGGCGTGGAGGCGCGGAGGTGGGTGGGCGCAGAGGCGGCGAGCCGGGACGCGGCGGGCCGACTCCCGCCGTCGGGCCTCTCAGGTGTCCCGGGCTTCGCGCAGCCGCCCGTCGGCCACCCCCACCCAGGCCCACCCCACCCACTGTCCACAGACGCCCCGTTGTCCACAGGGTCCCGTAGGTCACCGCGCGAGCGGCTAGGCTCGCGCCGTACGAGATGAGCCGCAACCGGGAGACACCCACGATGGCCAAGAAGCGACCCCAGACGAAGGCCAAGCGCCCGCAGGCCACCGCCGGAGAGATCCCGGTCGTCGGTGCCCGCGAGCCCTGCCCCTGCGGCAGCGGCCGCCGCTACAAGGCGTGCCACGGCCGAGCCGCCGCGCATGCCACGACCGCTCTGGTGCACCGCCCCTTCGAGGAGCTGGCCGGCGAGTGCGACTGGGTGGCCCTGCGGGAGCTGGTCCCGGCGGCCACGGTGGAGCTGACCCTTAAGGACGGCCTGCCCGAGGGCGTCCCCTCCGTCACTCTGGCCACGGTGCTCCCGATGGCCTGGCCCGCCCTGCGCCGCGACGACGGCTCGGTCCTGCTCGGCCTGCAGAACGACACGGCGTCCGGCGACATCAGCCGCGACCTCGCCGACACCCTCCAGCAGGCGCTGGAGGCCGCGCCGGGCACACCGGTGCAGGGCCGCCGCGCGCCGGCCGAGGGCCCCCGGCTGCAGGACCTGCTCGCACCCGAGGGGGCGTTCGAGCCGGAGGTGCACGCGGGCTTCGAGTTCTGGGTGCCGGACCCGGAGAACGCCACGCCGGAGGTGACCGCCTCCCTGGAGCGGGCCAACGCCGCGGCCATCCCGACCGTCCGGCTCCAGAGCGTGGACGCCGCGTACTGGTGCGAGACGCCGGACAAGAACCACCTGCGCTGGGTCATGCCGCACGAGGAGGAGCGGCTTCTGGACGCTCTCGCGCGGCTGCACGCGGCCGGCCGGTCCTCGCTCGGCGAGGGCACCCGCCTCGTCGGCTCCTTCCGCGCCCATGGGCTCACCGTGCCGGTGTGGGACCTGCCGAGCGAGGTCACCGCGCAGGACATCGAGAAGCCCGCCGCCGAGTTCGGCGAGCGGCTCGCCGAGGCACTGGCCGCGGACGCACCGCTCACGCACGACGAGCGCAGGGCGCGCGGCGGGCTGACCAACCGGCAGGTGACCCTCAGCTGACGCGCGGCGGCACGGGCCGGCCCGGCTGACCGACCGGTCAGCCGGAGCGCCCGCCGTGGAGTGGGTGACTCCGGTCACAACTCACGGCGCGGACAGGCCAGTCGGTGACCGGAAAACAGGAGATCGAATTTGCTAACAGCCGATCTCTTGTTACCGTTCGAGTAGCCCGGTTGCTGGTGCATCCCCCGTCGCCAGCAACCGGGTCTTTCCATGTCTCCGGTCGCGCACGCACCGCAACCGGCCCTCAACTCCCCGTTCCCGCAGGTGAGTTGCTTTCAACGCGGTCGGGATTCCCGACGAAGCCGTTGCTTCCGTTACTCCCGGCGCCCGCGCCACCCTCGCTCTTGGCGCCGCGCCCGGTATCCCTGTTGCTGCCGGTGCGCAGCAGCAGTGGCCCGTACCCGGCCCGGCTCGCGAACTCCGCGACCGCGGTGTATCCGGCCAATCCTCCCCGAGCGCGTTCCCGGGGTGTCTCGCAGGTGCCCGGGGTGTCCTCGGCGCTCACGGCGCACCGCATCCGCAGGCTGCGCCCGTCAGGCCCCATGAGGCTCAGCACGGCTTCGAGCCGGTCGCCGGTGGCGTTGCGGTAGTAGGTCCGCGCCCAGGTCTCCGCCCCCTGTGCCAGGACGCAGGTCTGCGCCTCGACACCTTCGGGCGAGGTGAGTTCGGGCCCGCAGCGCACGGCCGTGGCCGGACCGGGCGGCAGCGGCGAACGGGGGGAGGCGGCCCCACTCGGTGCCGGGGCGCGGCCGGCGCCGTCGGACGCCTTGGAGTCACCGCCCTGCGAGAGGATCCGGACGGTCGCGGGGTCGGGCGGCGGCCCCGCGGACGCCACGGCGAACGGCAGCACCGCCACGCAGACCACGACGCCGACGAGGCCGTACAGACGTACACGCCGGCGGTCCGGCCCCCCACGGCGCGGCCCGGCGCGGTGCAGGCCGGCGCGGCGCGGCGCGACGGCACGGTGCTCCCCTGCATGAAGCGGCATGGTCCGGACGATAACGACGAAGGCCGGGCACACCCTCCGCGCGCGCCGGACACCCCTACAACTCGGGCGCGCTCACACCCGTACGAGTGAGGGCGTCGACGGCCGCGTCCACCACGGCCTCCACGTCGGGCACCCAGGGCGAGGCGGAGCCGGGCAGCGGTGCCCGCTCCCAGCGGACGGCGCCGCCGCCGCTCTCGGACGGCGGCAGCGCGAGATAGCCGCCCTCGCCGTGGAAACGCAGGGATCCGGGGACGAAGTCCTTGGCGTAGAGCAGCTCGCCCAGCTGTTCCATGGAGTAGGGCCGCACCAGCAGCGACCAGCGGGTGGGCGAGGCGACGACCGGGCCGATCCGCAGGCCGGCGCGGTCCAGCGCGGCCAGGGCATGAGCGGCCGGGAGGGCGGGCAGCGAGACCGCGCACGGGGCGCCGCCGCCGGTGGCCAGGACGATCGGCGCGGAGGGCCGGTTGCCCCACCACCAGCGCACCATGCGCGCGTCGGTGGTGGCCGCGAGGAGGCCGGGGTCGAAGGGATGCGCGCCCGGCACCGTGCACTCGGGATCGGGGCAGCCGCAGCGGGACTGCGCCTGCGGGTCCGCCGCCACGCCCGGGAGTACGGGCCACTGCCATTGCGTCGCGTAGGTCAGGGCCGCGCCGATCAGCTCAGGCCGCCCGTCGTCGTGCCGGGACAGGAGCCTGCGTCGCCTTCCGAGGATCTCGCGCATGAGCGCTCGTTCCTTTCCGTTGCACGCCTGGCAACACCGTGGTCACTCACACCATGTGTCGAGCATTCGCTGTGCGTAGCTTGGTGGCGCATCACATCCGTGCCGCGGGACGACCCCCACACCAGGGCGCGCTCCCCCGAGCGGCACCCCGCCGGGGAACACCTCTGCCCAAGGGCAGGGGAAACCCCTGTGGGTCGAGCACTGACTGCGTCCGTGACGGTTCCGTCCACACTGCGTCTGGCAAGAGCATGGGCGTGGCGCGGGGGTGGCGAAGTCTGGCGTTTGCCGTTCCGCGTATTTCTCTCCGCCTCCGCCACGGGAGGATGGGGCACGGTCGTCGGTGGATAGGACGCCCGGGTCCGTCGCCAGGTTCCGGGTGGCCCCCAACCACCCCCGGCCTTCTCCGAGTACGTACCCATCACGACCGCTGTGACGCTCCGTGAAGCACCCCCAGTCGACCGCAACAAGCCGTCCTCTGGGGCAGTTTCAAGCCAATCTGGCTTTTCTGCAAGAGTCGGGAAGGAGGCCGCTCGCACCCCACGGACACCAGGAATCCCGGCAGGACAATGCTGGACATCCCCTTACGAGTGCGTGTACATGTGGAGACACTGCTAGCGGCGCAGAATGACATGGGGGTTTGCGATGCTTTTGAGCAGTAAGCGCCGGTCGGAAAGCCAGACACCATGAACGCCCCGCACCCTCCGAAAGTGGCCGGAATCGATTCAGCGGTTCCGTCCCCCGCACACACTGTCGCGCCCGCCACCCCCGGCGCCTCCCCGGCCGCCCCGCCGGACACCACGGATGCCGCCGCCACGGACGACGCCCCGGCCAAAGGCTCTGCCCCCGGCACCCTCCTCCAGGACCGGCTGGCCGGCTGGGTCTCGGACCTCACGACCCTGCACGAACTGACCGAACGCCTGGTCCGCACGGACACCCTCTCCGACGGCCTCCAGGAGTTGCTGCGCGCCGGAGCCGCCCTGGTGGGCGCCCGGCGCGGTCTCGTCATCCTGGAGCCGGCCGACGGACTCGGCCCGGACACCACCATCGGCCTCGGGCTGGCCCGCGCCGACCTCGGCCACATCGAGACCGTGCCCCGGAACTCCCTGTCCTACGGGCGGATCCTGGACGGGCTGCCGGTCGGCGAGGACGGGGTCGCCGAGCCCGACCTGTTGGCCGAGAACGGCCTCGACCCGCGCCACCGGGAGGTCGCCGCCCGCCTCGGCTACGCCGCCAGCTACGCGCTCCCGCTGTCCGCCGAGGGCACCGGACGTCTCGGCGCCGCCGCGTGGCTCTACGACGAACCCGCCGAACCGGACGAGCACCAGCGCCACCTGGCCGGCCTCTACGTCCGGTACGCCGCGCACCACCTGACCCGCCTCCTGGAGGTCGAGCGCACGCGCGCGTGCATGGCGACGATGGCCGAGGAGCTGCTGCCCTCCCGCCTGCCCCGGGTGCCCGGCGTCCAGCTCGCCGCCCGGCACCGCACCGGCCCGCTCGGCGGCGGCGACTGGTACGACGCGCTGCCGCTGCCGGACGCCGCGCTCGGCCTCTCCGTCGGCTCCGTCACCGGGGCCGGGCCCAGCGCGGTCGCCGCGATGGGGCGGCTGCGCGCCTCGCTGCGGGCGTACGCCGTGATGGAGGGCGAGGACCCGGTCGCGGTCCTGTCCGACCTGGAGTTGCTGCTGCGCCTGACCGAGCCCGCCCGTTCGGCCACCGCGCTGTTCGGCTACTGCGAGCCCGCGCTGCGCCGGATCACCCTGGCCGGCGCCGGGCACAGCCCGCCGCTGCTGATCGGGGAGCGGCGCACGGAGTACGTCGAGACCTCCGTCTCGGCGCCGCTCGGCATGCTCGCCTGCTGGGAGGCGCCCAGCGTGGAGCTGCAGGCCGAAGCGGGAGAGACGGTTCTGCTGTACACGGACGGGCTGCTGCACCGCACGGGAGACCGGGCCGACCGTGCCTTCGCCCGGCTGCACGCGGCCGCCGCCGGCGTACCGAGGGCCGCGCGCCGCGATCCGGACGCGGTCGCCGACCACGTCCTGCGCACCGTGCTGCCGGACGGGAAGGCCGAGGCGGACTCCGAGGAGGACGTCGTCCTGCTGGCCGTACGGTTCGAATAACGGACACTGACGCCTCGAAGGCCATGGATAACGGACGGTAGCGACCTCCCGGTAACAGGCCCTTCGGCCCTGGGCCCCCTTCCGTACGGCCGTACGATGGGGGGTGGTCCAGTGCCGTATCGAGGAGGATGACCGTGTCGGAGGAGCTCACCCAGGAGAACCCGGAGACCCCGGAGACCCCGGAAGCCGTGCTTGAGGACGCCGCTGACGCGGACGGCGACGAGCCGGTCAAGCAGCGCAAGAACGGCCTGTACCCGGGCGTGTCCGACGAGCTGGCCGAGAACATGAAGTCCGGCTGGGCCGACACGGAGCTGTACGACCTGGAGCCGATCGCCCAGGCAGCCGAGACCGCCACCCGCCGCGCCGCGCTGTCCGCCCGCTTCCCGGGCGAGCGCCTGGTGATCCCCGCGGGCAACCTGAAGACCCGGTCGAACGACACGGAGTACGTCTTCCGCGCCTCGGTCGAGTACGCGTACCTGACCGGAAACCAGACGGAGGACGGCGTCCTGGTCCTGGAGCCCAGGGGCGACGGCCACACCGCGACGATCTACCTCCTGCCCCGCTCCGACCGCGAGAACGGCGAGTTCTGGCTCAGCGGCCAGGGCGAGCTGTGGGTCGGCCGCCGCCACTCCCTCACCGAGGCCGGGAAGCTGTTCGGCATCCCCGCCTCCGACGTCCGCGAGCTGGCGGACAGCCTGCGCGAGGCCACCGGCCCCGTCCGCGTCGTCCGCGGCCACGACGCCGGCATCGAGGCCGCCCTCACCGACAAGGTCACCGCCGAGCGCGACGAGGAACTGCGCGTCTTCCTCTCCGAGGCCCGCCTCGTCAAGGACGAGTTCGAGATCGGCGAGCTGCAGAAGGCCGTCGACTCCACCGTGCGCGGCTTCGAGGACGTCGTGAAGGTCCTCGACAAGGCGGAGGCGACCAGCGAGCGCTACATCGAGGGCACGTTCTTCCTCCGTGCGCGCGTGGAGGGCAACGACGTCGGCTACGGCTCCATCTGCGCCGCGGGCCCGCACGCCTGCACCCTGCACTGGGTCCGCAACGACGGCCCGGTCCGCTCCGGCGACCTGCTGCTGCTCGACGCGGGCGTGGAGACGCACACGTACTACACGGCGGACGTCACGCGCACGCTGCCGGTCAACGGCCGCTACAGCGAGCTGCAGAAGAAGATCTACGACGCGGTGTATGACGCCCAGGAGGCCGGCATCGCGGCCGTCAAGCCGGGCGCCAAGTACCGCGACTTCCACGACGCGTCCCAGCGCGTGCTGGCCGAGCGGCTGGTCGAGTGGGGCCTGGTCGAGGGTCCGGTCGAGCGGGTTCTTGAGCTGGGCCTGCAGCGCCGCTGGACGCTGCACGGCACCGGTCACATGCTCGGCCTCGACGTCCACGACTGCGCCGCCGCGCGGGTGGAGTCCTACGTCGACGGCACCCTGGAGCCCGGCATGGTGCTCACCGTCGAGCCCGGCCTGTACTTCCAGGCCGACGACCTGACCGTGCCCGAGGAGTACCGGGGCGTCGGCGTCCGCATCGAGGACGACATTCTCGTCACCGCGGACGGCAACCGGAACCTGTCCGCCGGGCTGCCGCGCCGCTCGGACGAGGTCGAGGAGTGGATGGCGGCGCTGAAGGGCTGACGCACGAACGACGGGGGGGGCCCCCGGGCGGGGGCCCGCCGGCGGGGGGCCCCCCGGCGATGCCCGCCGGGGCAACCCCCCCCCACCGCCCGCCCCCCCCCCCCCCCGACCCTGGGCTGGGGGGGCGGGCGGCCGCCACGGCCTGCCCCCCCCCCCCCCCCCCCCCCCCCCCCCGCCCCCCCCCCCGTCGTCGTACCGCCTGGTCATGCCATCGGGTCAGACCGCCACCAGAGGCGCGTCCGCACGCCACTTGAGGATCTTGTCGAAGCTCACCACGGCGCCGCTCTGCCCCGGCTCGTTGCCGATCTGGACGTGGTCCGCCAGTTCCCGGATGAGACACAGGCCGCGTCCGCTCTCGGCGTCCGCGGAGACCGGGCGGCCGACACTCCCCGGCCGGCCCGGCGCGCAGGCGGGGAACCCGGGGCCCGTGTCGGAGACCTCGATACGGCAGCGCTCGCCGTCGAGGTAGGCCGTGACGCGGTAGGCCCCCGTGGGGCCGCCCGAGCCGCCGCTCCCGCCGTGCTCGACGGCGTTGGCGCAGGCCTCGCTCAGTGCGACGGAGAGATCGAAGGAGATGTCGGGGTCGACCCCCGCGGTCTCCATGGTGCCGATCAGCAGGCGGCGGGCCAGGGGCACGCTCGCAGCCTCGCGCCGCAAATGGAGTGACCACCAGATGCTCATGCTCCAGCCTCCCGGCCGCGGCTCGACATACCGTTACGTATTGCCCCTCACACCGCGGTGTAAGCACGCCCGGGCCGTGACACCGCTCATCTGGCGGATGTGTCACCGTCGTGCGCCGGTGTATGTGGCACGGCCCGCCCCAGAGAGTGATCTTCCGGTTCACTTCGGGTCGTACGGCATCTTGTGGACCCGCCGTACGGCGCGAGGGGCGTCAGTGCGATGATGAGCCCGCCATGACTGCCCCCCACCCGCCAACGGCGCGCTCCGGGAACGATCTCCGGACCCTGCGGGCCGCGGTGTTCGCCGCGGTCTGCGTCGTGCTGGCCGCGGCGGGGCACACCCTCGCCTCCTGCGCCACCGTTCCGCTGTGGTCGCTGGGCGCCGGATTCCTCGGGGCGGTCCTGGTCGCCGCGCCCCTCGCCGGCCGGCTGCGCTCGCTGCCCGGCATCGTGGCACTGCTCACCGTCGGACAGACCGCGCTGCACGTCCTGTTCGGACTGGGCCAGCACGGCACCAC
Source organism: Streptomyces sp. NPDC058534 (assembly GCF_042717365.1). Classification (NCBI taxonomy): domain Bacteria; kingdom Bacillati; phylum Actinomycetota; class Actinomycetes; order Kitasatosporales; family Streptomycetaceae; genus Streptomyces; species Streptomyces sp. NPDC058534. The sequence goes on along the minus strand of NZ_JBHXNW010000006.1, from coordinate 104,475 downwards.
CGCGGTCACGGCATCCGGTACGGCCGCCGGCGCGACGGGCGGGCTGTCCGACGCCTCTCTGGTCCAGCAGGCGGCACGGCTGGTCTGCGGGACCACGGCGGCGGCGATCAGCCCGGCCCAGGCCCAGCGGATCCTCGACGACGCCCGGATCGCACCGGACGCCGCCACCGGGGCCACCGGTGCCACACACCATCCCGCCGACGCGCTGGCCGGCGTCGGCGACCCCGCCTCGCTGCTGCCGTCCCTGCCGATGCTGCTCGGCCACGTCCTCGCGGCCCTCGCCGCCGGCTGGCTGCTGCGCCGCGGGGACCTGGCACTGGCCCGGCTCGTCGAACTGTCGGCGCATTCGGCGCACTCGATGGCCGAGGGGGCGTTCGTACGCGCCCTGCGCGCGGCGCTCTCCCTGGTGCGCGCCCTGCACGCCGGGCTCGCCGGCGCCCCCGGTACGGGCCCGCGCCCGCCGCGTCCCGCCCTGCTGGCGCCGCCGCGGCCCCGTACCACCGCACTCCAGCACACGGTGATCAGGCGCGGCCCGCCGAGCGACGTGTTCGGCCTGGCCGCCTGACACGACACGACCACCACCCCGCTTCCGCCCAGGGAGTACGGAGAGGCCGTCGTCGTGCGGCACGCGCGCGTGCGCGCATCCCTCTCCTCACCCGTCACCGGTGCAGTACCGGTGCCCACTCGAAGCGGAGTGCTCCGTCCATGAAGGCTTCCCGTATCGCCGCCGCCGGCGCCGTCTCCGGCATCGCCGTCCTCGCCCTGTCCGCCCCCGCCTTCGCGCACGTCAGCGTGCAGCCGGAGGGCACGGCCGCCAAGGGCGGTTACGCGGTCGTCGACTTCAAGGTCCCCAACGAGCGGGACGACGCCTCCACGACCAAGCTGGAGGTCAACTTCCCCACCGACCAGCCGCTGGCCTCCGTGATGCCGCAGCCGGTCCCCGGCTGGAAGGCCGAGGTCACCACGTCCGAGCTGGCCAAGCCGATCGAGTCGCACGGCAAGCAGCTCACCGAGGCCGTCTCCAAGGTGACCTGGACCGCCGAGGGCAAGGGCGTCGAGCCCGGCTACTTCCAGAAGTTCCCGGTCTCCCTCGGCACGCTGCCCGAGGACGCCGACCAGATGGTGTTCAAGGCCATCCAGACGTACTCCAACAAGGAGGTCGTGCGCTGGATCGAGGTGCCGCAGGAGGGCCAGGACGAGCCCGAGAACCCGGCGCCCGTGCTGGAGCTGGCCGCCGCCGAGGACGACGCCCACGGCGCGTCGGACTCGTCGGACGCGAAGGCCGGGGACGACGCCGAGTCGGCCGCCAAGGACACCGCCGCCGCAGCCTCCACCGACGACGGCTCCGGTGACGGCAGCGACACCACCGCCCGGGTCCTCGGCATCGTCGGCATCGTCGTCGGCGCGGCGGGCGTCGGCTACGGCGTGCTGGCGGGCCGCCGGCGCGACTCCGGCGCGTCGGCGTAACGACGCCCGCGCCGGTGCGCCGACGCCACCCCGTCGGCGCATCCTCACGTCCGGTGCGCGCCGTTCCGTCTGTCCGACGGACCCCGGCGCGCACCGGTGCACCTCACAGCTGGGACATTTTTCTATGCGCAAGAAGACGTTCGCCGCGGCGGCCCTGCTCGCCGCCGCCTCCCTGACCCTGTCCGCCTGCGGCAGCGGCGCCGACAGCGACAAGCCGGTCACCGTGGTCTCCGAGGACACCGCCCAGCAGGCCGCCACCGTCCTCGACAAGCCCTTCGAGAAGCCCGACCTCGTCCTCACCGACACCCAGGGCAAGAAGTACGACTTCCATGAGCAGACCGCCGGACGGCCCACGCTGGTCTACTTCGGCTACACGCACTGCCCCGACGTCTGCCCCCTGACCATGAACAACATCGCCGTGGCCAAGAAGCAGCTGTCCCAGGCCGAGCAGGACAAGCTCCGGGTCGTGTTCGTCAGCACCGACCCGGAACGGGACACCCCGGCCGCGCTGGGCAAGTGGCTCAAGGGCATCGACCCGCAGATCGTCGGCCTGACCGGCGACTTCGACACCATCCAGGCCGGCGCTCGCACCCTCGGCATCTCGATCGACCCGCCGACCAAGGACAAGAACGGCAAGATCGTCTCGACCCACGGCACCCAGGTCGTCGCCTTCTCCCCGAAGTCCGACGCGGGCTACGTGCTCTACGGCGAGGACGCCACGGTCGACGACTACATCAAGGACCTCCCCAAGCTCATCAAGGGAGAGAACCCGTGAGCGCCCGCGGCACCCGCCCCGCCCTCGCCGCCCTCGCGGTGCTCGGCACCCTGGCCCTCGCGGGCTGCGGCGGCTCGGACTCCGGCTCCGCGGCCTCCGGCGCCTCCGGGGCCTCCGGGGCCGAACTCTCGGCCGGCGCCGCCTACATACCGCAGCCGGTCTCCGCCTCGATGGCGGCCGGGTTCCTCACCATCACCAACGAGGGCGACTCGGACGACGAACTGACCTCGGTCACCAGCGGGGCAGGCGACGTCACCGTGCACGAAACCGTCGACGGGACGATGAACGAGGTGGACCGCCTCAAGATCCCCGCACACGGTCAACTCGTGTTCAAGAGCGGCGGAAACCACCTGATGTTCGAGAAGCTGAAGCGGCAGCCGAAGCAGGGCCAGTCGATCACCGTCGAACTCCACTTCGCCCAGTCCGACCCCGTCACGGTCAAGGTGCCCGTGAAGGCGGCCACCTACCAGCCCACCGACGGACACGCCGCACACACCGGAAACTGACCGGACACCGAGGGAGGGACCACCTTGACGCAGACCATCGCCCCGCGCTTCCGGACCCTGGTGCTGCTGCTCCTGGCCGCGGCCTGCGCGCTGCTCGCCGGCGCCGGACCGGCCTCCGCGCACGCCGCCCTGACCGTCAGCGATCCCCAGCAGGGGGCGGTGGTCGACCGCGCTCCGGCCCAGGTGTCGCTCACCTTCTCCGAGTCGGTCTCCGTGGACGACGACTCGCTGCGCGTCCTGGACCCCAAGGGCAAGCGCGTCGACGACGGCAGACCGTCCGGCACGGGCGGCACCACGTACTCCGTGAAGCTGCACACCGGGCTGCCCGACGGCACGTACACGGTGACCTACCAGGTGGTCTCCGCCGACAGCCACCCCGTCGCCGGCGCCTACACCTTCTCCGTCGGAGCCCCCTCCGACACCTCGGTCTCCGTCTCCGCCCAAGGGGCGGGCGGCGGGTTCGTCGGCGCCCTCTACGGCTTCGGCCGGTACGTGTCGTACGCCGGGTTCGCCGTGCTGGTGGGCGGCGCCGCCTTCGTGCTGGCCTGCTGGCCGCGCGGCTCCGGGGTCCGCGTCGTACAGCGGGTCGTCGTCTCCGGGTGGCTCGCGCTGACCGCCGCCACCCTCATGCTCCTGCTGCTGCGCGGCTCCTACACCGGTTCCGGGAAGGCCGGTGACATCTTCGACCTGAACCTGCTCGGCGAGGTGCTGCAGACCAAGACCGGCGCCGCGCTGGTCTCCCGGCTGCTGCTGCTCGCGGCCGCCGCGCTGTTCGTCGCCGTACTCTTCGGCGCCTACGACAAGCGGGAGGACGAGGAGAAGCGGGACCTCACGTTCGGGCTCGCGGTCGGCGGGGCCGTCGTGGCGGCGGGCCTCGCGGCGACCTGGGCGATGTCCGAGCACGCCTCCGTGGGCCTCCAGGCCGGCCTCGCCATGCCGGCCGACATCGTCCACCTGATCGCCATGGCCACCTGGCTCGGCGGACTCACCGCCCTGCTCGTCGCGCTGTACCGCGGCCCCGCGGACACACCGGTCCCGGCCGTCGCCGTACGCCGGTTCTCGCGCGTCGCCTTCGGCAGCGTGGTCGCGCTGGTGGTGACCGGTACGTATCAGTCCTGGCGCCAGCTGGGCTCCTGGACGGCCTTCACCGACACGCGGTACGGACAGCTGCTCCTCGTCAAGATCGGGCTCGTCGCGGTGCTGGTCGGCATCGCGTACCTCTCGCGGCGGTGGACCGCGCAGCTGGCGGAGGCGGCGGCCTCGGGCGTCGTCCGGCAGCGGGAGAAGGGGGAGAAGCGCGAGAAGACCGAGAAGGGGGGGAAGGCGGAGAAGGAGCGGGTGGGCGCGTCGTCCGGCCGTGGGAACGAGAAGGCGAAGGCTTCCGAGAAGGCGGTCGGTGGCTCTAAGGGCTCCGGGGGCGCCAAGGGGTCCGGTACGGGCGCGAAGGGGGCCGGTACCGACTCCAAGGGGGCCGGCGCTGCGAAGGGCTCCGCGGCCGGGAAGGACGCCGGGTCCGCGAAGGGCAACGGGTCCGCGAAGGGCAACGGCGCCTCCCAGCGCTCCGCTCAGCTGGCCCGGCAGCGCGCGGCCGTGGACGCCGCCCGGCAGAAGCGGCAACGGGACGCCGACCCGCACCGCTTCGGACTGCGCCGCTCCGTGCTCGCCGAGGCCGGCGTCGCCGTCGTCCTGCTGGCCGTCACCACCGTGCTGACCCAGACCGAGCCGGGCCGGACGGAGCAGGAGGCCAAGGCCACCGGCGCCTCCTCCGCCGACGCCCCCGCCCCGTCCACCGGCGCGGTGACCCTGGACATGCCCTTCGACACCGGCTCCCAGAACGGCAAGGGCGTCGTACGGGTCGAGCTGGACCCCGCCAGGGTCGGCGCCAACGACCTGCACCTCTACGTCGAGCGCCCGGACGGGACCGCCTTCGACATACCCGAGGTGAAGGTCGCCCTGACCCAGGAGGCCAAGGACATCGGGCCGCTGCCCGTCGCCCCGGACCACATCACCACCGGCCACTGGTCGGCGAGCGGAGTGCAGATCCCGATCGGCGGCGACTGGGAAGTCTCCGTGACCGTGCGGACCTCCGACATCGACCAGGTGACCGTCTCCAAGAACGCGCAGATCGGCTGAACCGCACCATGTCTGACCAGTCCACTCCGCAAGCCCCGAACCCCGAGACCGCCGCCCGCGAGGGCATCTCGCGCCGGCGGCTGCTCGGCACCGCCGGTGCCACGGGGCTCGTACTCGGCGCGGCCGGCGGCGCCACCGGCTACGCCGCCGCCCCCTCCTCCGCGGCTGCCCCGCTCACCTCGCTGGGCAGCGAGCGGGCGATGTTTCACGGGAAACATCAGGCCGGCATCACCGACCCCATGCAGGCCTGCGGCCATCTCGTGGCCTTCGACCTGGCGGCGGGCGCCGGCCGCAAGGAGGCCGCCGCGCTGCTGCGCCGCTGGTCCAACACGGCACGACGGCTGATGGCGGGCGAGCCGGCCGGAACCCGTGACACGGACGTGGCCCGGGACTCGGGGCCCTCCTCGCTGACCGTCACCTTCGGCTTCGGGTACAGCTTCTTCGGCCGGACCGGCCTGGGCGGACAACGCCCGGTCGCCCTCGACCCGCTCCCCGACTTCTCCTCCGACCACCTCGACAAGAACCGCAGCAACGGCGACCTCTGGGTGCAGATCGGGGCGGACGACTCCCTGGTGGCCTTCCACGCCCTGCGCGCGATCCAGCGGGACGCCGGGGCGGCCGCCCGCGTCCGCTGGCAGATGAACGGCTTCAACCGGTCACCGGGCGCCACCGCCCGCCCCATGACGGCACGCAACCTCATGGGCCAGGTCGACGGCACCCGCAATCCGAAGCCGTCCGAGGCGGACTTCGACCGGCGGATCTTCGTCCCCGAACAGCCGGGGAAGAACGAGCGGACCTGGATGGCGAACGGCTCCTACGCCGTCGTACGCCGGATCCGCATGCTCCTCGACGACTGGGAGAAGCTCTCGCTCAAGGGCCAGGAGGATGTCATCGGCCGCCGCAAGTCGGACGGGGCGCCGCTGTCCGGGGGCGGCGAGACGACCGAGATGGACCTGGAGAAGACGGACAAGGCAGGGAACCTCGTCGTTCCGATCAACGCCCACGCCCGCATCACCCGGCCCGACCAGAACGGCGGCGCGGCCATGGTCCGCCGCCCCTTCTCGTACCACGACGGCTTCGACGCCGACGGTGTCCCGGACGCGGGCCTGCTCTTCGTCTGCTGGCAGGCCGATCCGCTGCGCGGCTTCGTGCCCGTGCAACGCAAGCTGGACCGGGGCGACGCCCTGTCGCAGTTCATCCGGCACGAGGCGAGCGGCCTGTTCGCGGTGCCGGGCGGGGCCGCGGAGGGTGAGTACGTGGGCCAGCGGCTGCTGGAGGGGTGACCCCGGCGGGACCCGGGAGTCACCGGGTCTCACCCGCGCGAGGGGCTGCCATGAGACACGTGAGCCGCGTCTCCCCGGGCGCATTAGGGTGAGGACATGCCAGCCAGTTACGCGTATCTCGGCCCTGAAGGCACCTTCACCGAAGTCGCCCTGCGCACGCTTCCGGAGACGGCGACCCGGGAGCTGGTCCCGTACGTTTCGGTGCAGTCCGCGCTCGACGCGGTGCGCACCGGCGAGGCCGAGGCCGCGTTCGTGCCGATCGAGAACTCCGTCGAGGGCGGCATCACCACCACCCTCGACGAGCTGGTCGCCGGCCAGCCGCTGATGATCTACCGCGAGGTGCTGCTGTCCATCACCTTCGCGCTGCTGGTCCGCCCGGGCACCAAGCTGTCGGACGTCAAGACGGTCACCGCCCATCCGGCCGCCCAGCCCCAGGTGCGCAACTGGCTCAAGGCGCATCTCCCGGACGTCGCCTGGGAGTCCGCCGCGTCGAACGCGGACGGCGCCCGCCTCGTCCAGGAGGGGCGGTACGACGCCGCCTTCGCCGGCGAGTTCGCCGCGGCCCGCTACGGGCTGGAGGTGCTGGAGGCCGACATCCACGACGCGGAGAACGCGCAGACGCGCTTCGTCCTGGTGGGCCGCCCGGCCCGGCCCGCGGCTCCGACCGGCGCGGACAAGACGTCCGTGGTGCTCTGGCAGCGGGACGACCACCCCGGTGGCCTGCGTGATCTGCTGGGCGAGTTCGCCACCCGGGGCATCAACCTGATGCTGCTCCAGTCCCGGCCCACCGGCGCGGGCATCGGCAACTACTGCTTCTGCATCGACGCGGAGGGGCATATCTCCGACCGCCGGGTGGCCGACGCACTGATGGGCCTGAAGCGGACCTGCCTCCAGGTGCGCTACCTGGGCTCGTATCCGCGCGCGGAAGTCGGGATCGCGGACGTGGACGCGCTACGGCCGGGCACCTCGGACGAGGCGTTCGTGGCGGCCGCGGACTGGGTGGCCCGCTGCCAGGACGGCCGGTTCTGACCGCCGGTTCCGACGGCCCCGGCCGACCGGTCCTACCTGCTGATTTTCGTTGTCCACAGGAGTTTTCCGAGTTTTCCACAGGTCTGCCTCTCGACCTGGGGACAAGTCGACAACGTAGCGGTATTCAGTCGACATATCCCCCCTACAGCCCCCTTCTTCGTCCACAGAGCCCCAGGTCACCCTTCGTCCACCTGTTTCTTGCACCCCATCCTCCGGAGTGACGCCGAGTGCCCTGTTTCCACTCGTAAGTGGGGGCATGGAGGGTTTGGACGGCCCGCCTCCAGGAATTGGGAATGATCACTTCCGTGAGTCCACAGATCTTTCGCACAGCCTGTGGATAACTTTTCCGGGCTGTGGGTTCCTGTGGACAGTCACGCCTCAAGTCCCGTTCCCCACAAGGAAATCCGGTCAACCCGTCGCCCCTGCGGTGCCTCGTTCCAGGGATGCCGTAGCTTTTCATTGACCAGTCGCACGGAACGTGAGACGCGCGTTCGGCAATAGTGGGTCGAGACCCGTCACCGCACACCGGTAGCCTTGACCGCGTGATTGACCTTCGCCTGCTCCGTGAGGACCCCGACCGTGCGCGCGCCTCCCAGCGTGCCCGTGGAGAGGACGTCGCGCTCGTCGACTCCCTCCTGTCCGCCGACGAGCGGCGCAGGTCGTCCGGCGTCCGCTTCGACGAGCTGCGCGCCGAGCAGAAGGGCCTCGGCAAGCTCATCGGCAAGGCCACCGGGGACGAGAAGGCGGAGCTGCTGCAGCGCGCCGAACAGCTGAAGACCGACGTCAAGGCCGCCGACGCCGAGCGCGACGCGGCCGACGCCGAGACCCAGGAGCTGCTCCAGCGGCTCGGCAACCTCGTCCACCCCGACGTACCCGTCGGAGGCGAGGAGGACTTCGTCACGCTGGAGACCCACGGCACGCACCGCGACTTCGCGGCCGAGGGCTTCGAGCCCCGCGACCACCTGGAGCTGGGCCAGCTGCTCGGCGCCATCGACGTCGAACGCGGCGCCAAGGTCTCCGGCTCGCGCTTCTACTTCCTGACCGGCGTCGGCGCGCTGCTGGAGCTCGCCCTGGTCAACGCGGCGATCGCCCAGGCCACGGCCGCGGGCTTCACGCCGATGCTGACCCCGGCGCTGGTCCGCCCCCAGTCGATGGCCGGCACCGGCTTCCTCGGCCAGGCCGCCCAGGACGTCTACCACCTCGACAAGGACGACCTGTACCTGGTCGGCACCTCCGAGGTCCCCCTCGCCGCGTACCACATGGACGAGATCCTCGACGCCGACCGCCTGCCGCTGCGCTACGCCGGCTTCTCGCCCTGCTTCCGCCGCGAGGCGGGCTCGCACGGCAAGGACACCCGGGGCATCTTCCGCGTACACCAGTTCGACAAGGTCGAGATGTTCTCCTACGTCCTCCCCGAGGACTCGCAGGCCGAGCACCAGCGCCTGCTGGAGTGGGAGAAGCAGTGGCTGACGTCGCTGGAGCTGCCGTTCCGCGTCATCGACGTCGCCTCCGCCGACCTGGGCTCCTCGGCGGCGCGCAAGTACGACTGCGAGGCGTGGATCCCGACCCAGGGCAAGTACCGCGAGCTGACCTCGACCTCGGACTGCACCGAGTTCCAGTCCCGCCGGCTGTCGATCCGGGTCCGCGAGGACAGGAAGGTGCGCCCGCTCGCCACGCTCAACGGCACGCTGTGCGCCGTCCCGCGCACGATCGTGGCGATCCTGGAGAACCACCAGCAGGCCGACGGCTCGGTGCGCGTGCCCGAGGTGCTGCGCCCGTACCTGGGTGGCCGGGAGGTCCTGGAGCCGGTGACCAAGTGAGCGACACCGCCTCCGCCACGGCTCCCGACGCCGGTGGAGCCGGGACTTTCCCTTACCGGCTGATCGCGACCGATCTCGACGGCACGCTGCTGCGCGGGGACGACACGATCTCGCGTCGCACCCGGGACGCGCTCGCCGCCGCCACCTCGGCGGGCGCAGCCCACATCGTGGTGACCGGCCGCGCGGTCCCGTGGACCCGGCACATCCTCGACGACCTCGGCTACGACGGTCTGGCCGTCTGCGGCCAGGGTGCGCAGGTCTACCACGCCGGTGAGCACCGGCTGCTGACCTCGGTCACGCTGGACCGCCAGCTGGCCGGGGTGGCGCTGGCCAAGATCGAGGCGGAGACCGGTCCGCTGTATCTGGCGGCGAGCCGCGACGGCCTGGACGGCGACGTCCTGGTCGGCCCGGGGTACACGGTCGGCGGCGACCTGCCGGCGGTGCCCTTCACCGACGCCTCGGCCCTGTGGTCGGCGCCGCTGAACAAGATCTACATCCAGCATCCGACCCTGTCGGACGACGAGCTGGCCGAGGCGGCCCGGCGCACCGCGGGCGGCTTCGTCACGGTCACGATGGCCGGCGCCGGCATCGTCGAACTGCTCCCCCTCGGCCTGTCCAAGGCGACCGGACTGTCGCTGGCGGCCCGCCGGCTCGGTCTGAAGGCGGCGGACACGATCGCCTTCGGCGACATGCCCAACGATGTCCCGATGTTCGGCTGGGCCGCCCGCAGCGTGGCGATGGCCAACGCCCACGAGGAGCTGAAGGCGGTGGCCGACGAGGTGACGTCCTCGAACGACGAGGACGGCATCGCGGTGGTCCTGGAGCGCCTGTCGGGCTGACCCGCCCGGTACGGAGCCCACGAGCCGGACGGCGCCGACGTCCCCGTCGGTCGGCCCACGCGAGGCGTCCCGCGTGCTCGAAGCGGCCGCCCGATGCGCCGGCGCCGTCCGGCCTCGTGCATCCACCACAATGCCGCCGCGGAAAGCCGGGCGCCACCGAATAAAGGTGGACATACGCCGCGTCAGTTCCGGCGCCACCTGCGGCGTCTGCCCTTGCTGAAGAGCCAGCCGGCGGGCGGCTCGTCGGAGCGCCACGGCTGCGGCTCCGGTTTCTCGCGGCGCCAGCGCGGCGAGCATCCGGGCGCGGGCCGAGGGCTCGGAGGTGCCGGCCTCGCGCACGAACTCCTCGTCCAGGACGAGGCCGTCCCAGGCGTCGTCACCGGCGCGGTGCCCCGCGCCGTCCCTGGCGGCTTCCTCGCCGCCGTCCCGCGGCCGGCCGTGGCCGTCCTGCTGAGGTGTCTGGGCCCGCCATCCCGGTCCTCCCGGCCCCGCGTCCCCCGTGTGTTCCCCGTTCTCTTCCCGGCCCAGTGTGCCCGGGCCGGGGTCGAGGCCCCGTCAGGTCGAGGCACGTCAGATCGAGGCACGTCAGGTCAGGCCCCGTCGGCCCGGGGCCCGCTCACTCCTCCCCGGCGAGCGTCAGCGACCTCAGCTTCTGGCCCGCGTACCAGGTGGCAAGGACGGTCACGCCCACCAGCAGCGCCGTCGCGGTCGGCAGGCCGACGTCGGAGGTCACCAGGTTTCCGTCGGCGACCTTCTGGGCGACCGCCAGGGACCACTGCTGGACGCTCAGCGTGCGGGCGCCCGGCACCAGGGAGCCGAACAGGGCCTCCCATACGAGGGCGTAGACGAGCCCGAAGACCACCGCGTGCCGGGACACCGTGCCAAGGAGCAGGAACAGCGCGGCGTAGGCGATGGAGGCGACCAGCGCGGCGATCGTGTAGGCGACGGCGACCTGCTGGCCGTTGCCGTTCAGGATCAGGCCGGCGAGGAACGTGGGTACGGCGGAGAAGACCATCGTCACCGCTATGGCGACGATCAGCTTGGTGAAGATGATCGTCGGCCGCTTGATCGGCTTGGACAGCAGGTACACCACCGAGCCGTCGTCGATCTCCGGGCCGATCGCACCGGTGCCGGCGATGACGCCGATGATCGGCACCATGGTGGCCAGGGCGAACCCGCCCAGCACGTCCGCCGCGGTCTGGTCGTCGGCTCCGGCGAGCGCGCGCACCGCGACGGCGATGACGAGCAGCAGCAGGGGCAGCGCGCCGAGGATGAGGGCCCGGCGGCGACCGAGCAGGGCCCGGTAGGTGAGCCGGGCGACTGTGGGGTCGTACATTTTTTCGGCCTCCTACGCCGCGACGAGGTACGAGAAGACGGACTCGAGGGACTCGTCGGACGGCGAGACCGTGAGCAGCCGGATGCCGTGGTCGCGGGCGACCTTGGGCAGCAGGGCCGTGAACCGCCCGAAGTCGACGGCCTGGACGCGCAGCGCGCCCTCGGCGAGGTCGACCTCGATGCCGGACGTCGACGGGTCGGCGATCAGCGCGGCCGCGAGAGCCCGGTCGTCGCTGGAGCGCACCAGGTAGCGGTGCGGACGGTCGGTCATCAGGCGGCGGATCTTGCGGAAGTCGCCGCTGGCCGCGTGGCGTCCGGCGACGATCACCTCGATGTGCCAGGCGAGCTGTTCGACCTCTTCGAGGATGTGCGAGGAGAACAGCACCGTGCGACCCTCGTCGCCCATGCGCCGCAGCAGGTTCATCAGCTGCATGCGCTGGCGCGGGTCCATGCCGTTGAACGGCTCGTCGAGCAGCAGCAGGGACGGCTGGTGGACGAGGGCGGAGGCCATCTTCACGCGCTGCCGCATGCCCTTGGAGTACGTGGCGATCTTGCGGTCCTGTGCGTACTCCATCTCCACGGTGGAGAGCGCCTCCTGGGCCGCCTTGGCGCCCAGGCCGTGCAGTTCGGCGTTGGCCAGGACGAACTCGCGGCCGGTGAGGAAGTCGTACATCGCCTCCCGCTCGGGGACGATGCCGATGTGCTTGTAGATGGCCTCGTTGCGCCAGACCGGCCGTCCGTCGAGGGTGACGCTGCCGGTGGAGGGGGCGAGGAAGCCGCCCATCATGTTGATGAGGGTGGACTTTCCCGCGCCGTTGGGGCCGAGGAGGCCGGTGACACCGGGGCCGATCGTCATGGTGATGTCGTTGACGGCGACCACGTTGCCGAACCAGCGGGAGACGTGGTCGATGCTGAGGGTGCTCACAGTCCCACCTTCTTGTAGCGGCGCATCAGCAGGCCGTAGGAGCCGGCGATCAGGCCCAGGGTGACGAGGACGAAGACCAGGCCCTCCCCGTTGCTCGGGCCGACCCCGCCGGGGAAGGCCGAGGTGGCGCCCAGGAACGCGGACTGCACCCCGTCGATGAGGGTGATGGGCGAGAACAGGCCGATCCAGGAGACGGCCCCGGAGCTGCCCTGGACGTCGGCGATCGCCTGGAGCGTGGAGACCGCGCCGTAGGTGATGGTCAGGACGGCGATGACGGCCGCGATGCCGAAGCCGCGGCGCGGGGTGACCGAGGCGACGACCAGGCCGAGACCGGCGAAGAGCAGTGAGAGCAGTGCCACGGAGACGAGTCCCTGTGCGAACCCCTTGGTCTGGTCCGCGAAGTCGAGTTTGGCGAGCAGCGCGCCCACATAGAGCACCAGCAGGGGTGCCGCGGTGAGGATGAACAGGGCCGAGGACAGCGCCGCGTACTTCGCGCGGACGTAGTCGGCGGTCTCGATCGGCCGGGAGAAGTACAGCGGCACGGTCTTGAAGCGCAGGTCGCGCGAGACGGACTGGGGGGCCTGCGAGGCGACGTAGAGGCTGATGACGGCCTGGAGGACGATCGCGTAGCGCGTGTAGTCCACGGGCAGGTCGTTCGCCTTGGTCGCCACGGCGACGGCGACCATGATGGCCGCGGGCAGGCACATCACCACGAACAGCAGCATCGGCAGCACCTTGGACTTGGCCGAGCGGCCGAGGCCGTAGGAGCCACGCAGGGACTGCGAGTACAGCGAGCGGCGGGCGTAGGCGCGGCCGAGGCGGGGGCCGTCGTAGTTGCGGTAGCCGATGTTGTGGATGCGGGTCTGGTCACCCGGGACCGTGGCTGTGGGCTGTTCAGCTGCCATGGCCGACCGCCTCCTTCCGTGCTTCGTCGCTGTCCTTGAAGACCTCCGAGATGTGGTGCCGGCGCTGTTCCATCCGGACCAGGCCGAGGCCGAGGTCGGCGATGACGTCCCGGACCAGGTCGTAGGTCTCCTCGCCGGAGGCGGTGAGCAGCAGGACATGGCCGGCGCCGGGCAGGCCGCTGCCGTCCTGGACGGTCACTCCACGCGCGTCGAGCGCGTCGCGCACCGCGCGGGTGCCGTCGGGGTGTTCGTCGGTGTCGGTGACCTCGATGGCGAGGGTCGTCGTGTTCTGCGTGAAGTCCGTGGTGGAGCTGGAGCGCAGCAGCTTGCCGCCGTCCACGACGACGACGTGGTCGCAGGTGCGTTCCAACTCGCCCAGCAGGTGTGAGGTGACCAGGACGGAGATGCCGAAGTCGGTGTGGATGCGGCGGATGAGGCCGAGCATCTCGTCGCGGCCGACCGGGTCGAGGCCGTTGGTCGGCTCGTCGAGGAAGACCAGCTGGGGGTCGTGCACCAGGGCCTGCGCGAGCTTCACGCGCTGCTTCATGCCGGTCGAGTAGCCGCCTATGGGCCGGTATCGCTCCTCGTACAGACCGACGTGGCGCAGGGTGTCGGCCGTACGCTCGCGCGCGGCGGTGGGCGGCAGGCCGGACATGCGTGCCATGTGGACGACGAACTCGGTGGCCGAGACGTCGGGTGGCAGGCAGTCGTGTTCCGGCATGTAGCCGACCCGCTCGCGGATGGTGGCGCCCTTGGTGGCGACATCGAGTCCGAGCACTTCGGCCCGGCCCTCGGTGGCGGGAGACAGACCCAGAAGGATCTTGATCAGAGTGGACTTGCCGGCGCCATTGGCACCGACGAGTCCGGTCACACCGGGTCCGACATCCACGGAGAGCCGGTCGAGCGCGGTCACCCGGGGGAACCGCTTGCTCAGGCTTTCGGTCGCGATCACAGTCACATCCATGACAGTAGTGACGCGCGCCACTGAGGTCGTCAGACCGCAGAGCCGTCTTGGAGTCAGACTCGAGTAGTACGGGCCCGTAGGGGATGCCGTACCTGAGAGCCACGGAACGGGGCTCCGAGGGCCCGCGCCCACCACCCTATTGACGTTGGGTCTAACAACTGGGAGATTCGGCGGCGTCACGTTACGAGCGAGTAGCACCGTCGGCGCGGACCGCGTCCGGACGGCTGGAACGGGGTGGCATGGCGACGGCAGTGGCGGCGGAACTCCGTGCGGAGCTGCGGGGATTCCGGGAGGTGCAGCGTCTCGCCTACGAGTGCGCCGAGGCGGTGGCGGCCCGGCTGACGCCGGGGGTGACCGAGCGCGAGGCGGCCCGGATGCAGCGCGAGTGGCTGCGGGAGCGGGGCGTGCGGGACTGGTTCCACCTGCCCTTCGCCTGGTTCGGCGACCGCACGGCGTTCACGGACTTCCGCGTGCCGCTCCAGTTCTTCCCCACCGGCCGCCGACTGGAGCCGGGGATGCCCTTCATCCTGGACATGGCCCCGGTGTACCGCGGCTTCACCGCCGACATCGGCTACTCCGGAGCGCTCGGCCCCAACCCGGTCCGGCACCGGCTGGCGGCCGACCTGGCGGCGCACCGCGAGCTGATCCTGCGCGAGGTGCGCGCACGCCGGTCGCTGCGGGAGATCTACGAGGACGTGGACCGGCTCATGGTCCGTCAGGGCTACGCCAACCGGCATCGCGCCTATCCCTTCGGCGTCATCGCCCACAAGATGGACCGAGTCCGGGAACGGCGGCTGTCGCCACGCCTGTTCGGCTTCGGCACGCAGTCGCTCAAAGGGCTGGCGGGCGACGCGCTGCACGGCCACCGCGAGGGCTGGTCCCCGCTGTGGTCGCCCTACCGCTTCTCCGACCACCCGCCCCGCCCGGGGCTGTGGGCGGTCGAACCCCACCTCGGCTTCCGGGGTACCGGCGCGAAGTTCGAGGAGATCCTGGTCGTCACCGACTCCACGGATCCCGAGGAGAGCGCCTTCTGGCTGGACGACGATCTGCCGCACGTGCGGCGCTGGGCGGAGGCGAAATGACGGTGCTGGACGGAGCGCGGGAACGCTGGGTGCGCACGGGCGGGGTCGAGCTGTGCGTGGCCGAGCTGGGCGATCCGCGGCAGCCCACGGTGGTCCTGGTGCACGGCTATCCGGACAGCAAGGAGGTCTGGTCCGAGGTCGCCGGCCGCCTCGCCGACCGCTTCCACGTGGTGCTCTACGACGTCCGGGGCCACGGCCGGTCCACGGCGCCGAGCCCGCTGCGCGGCGGGTTCACCCTGGAGAAGCTGACCGACGACTTCCTGGCCGTGGCGGACGCGGTCAGCCCGGACCGGCCCGTGCACCTGGTGGGCCACGACTGGGGCTCGGTGCAGTCCTGGGAGTTCGTCACGGTCGGACGCGCCGAGGGGCGCATCGCCTCCTTCACCTCGATGTCCGGGCCGTCCCTCGACCACTTCGGGCACTGGATCAACACACGGCTCAGGCGCCCCACCCCGCGCCGGGTCGGGCAGCTCCTCGGCCAGGGCGCCAAGTCCTGGTACGTCTACCTGCTGCACACGCCCGTGCTGCCCGAACTGGCCTGGCGCGGCCCCCTCGGCAAGCGCTGGCCGCGCATCCTGGAGCGCGTCGAGAAGGTGCCCGGTGGCGACTACCCGACCGCGTCCCTGCCGACGGACGCGGCGCACGGGGCGTGGCTGTACCGGGACAACGTCCGGCCCCGGCTGCGGCATCCGCGCGACGACGCCTACGCGCACGCGCCCGTGCAGCTCATCACGCCCCTCGGCGACGCCTTCCTGTCGGAGCGGCTCTACGACGGACTGGAGCTGTGGGCGCCCCGGCTGACCCGCCGTACGCTGCCCGCCAAGCACTGGGTGCCGCGCACCCGGCCGGACCGGCTGGCGCACTGGATCACGGAGTTCGTCACCTCCACCGAGGACGGACGGCCCGAGACGGCGCCGAAGGGCAGGCACGCCGACCGCTTCGGCGGACAGCTGGTGCTGGTCACCGGGGCGGGCAACGGCATCGGGCGGGCGACGGCGTTCGCGTTCGCCGAGGCCGGAGCACGTGTGGTGGCCGTCGACCGGGACGCCGAGGCCGCCGCCCGCACCGCGGAGCTGTCCCGGCTGATCGGCGCGCCGGACGCCTGGGCCGAGACCGTCGACGTCTCCGACGAGCAGGCCATGGAGAAGCTCGCGGCCAGGGTCGCCGCCGAGTACGGCGTGGTGGACGTGCTCGTGAACAACGCCGGTATCGGACTGTCGGGCTCCTTCTTCGACACCACCGCGGAGGACTGGCGGAAGGTCCTCGACGTCAACCTGTGGGGCGTGATCCACGGCTGCCGTCTGTTCGGCCGGCAGATGGCCGACCGCGGGCAGGGCGGCCACATCGTCAACACCGCGTCGGCGGCCGCCTTCCAGCCCTCCCGGGCACTGCCCGCGTACAGCACGTCCAAGGCGGCCGTGCTGATGCTGAGCGAGTGCCTGCGGGCCGAACTGGCCGGGCAGGGGATCGGGGTCACGGCGATCTGTCCCGGCCTCGTCAACACCAACATCACCTCGACGGCGCACTTCGCGGGCGTGGACGCCGAGGAGGAGAGACGGCGTCAGCGGCGCAGTGCGCGGTTGTACGGGATGCGCAACTACCCGCCGGAGAAGGTGGCCGACGCGGTCCTGGAGGCGGTCGTGCACGACAAGGCGGTCGTCCCCGTGACGCCGGAGGCCCGCGGAGCACACCTCATGTCCCGCTTCGCCCCGCGGGTGTTGAGGCGCCTCGCACGGGTGAATCCGCCGCTCTAGTTTCCACAGGGGCCTCCAACCATCCTGTGGATAACCTGACTTGACTGTGAATCAAACCTCGGCGGCAAAATCGATCGCGTGAAGCGTGTCTCTGTCGGCAGGCTGGCTCCATGCAACACGAACACAGACGCGAACACAGACGCGAACACGGACGCGAACACATGGACGACAGACGCGCCGTGAGGGTGTCCAAGTATCTGTCGAAGCATCTGCGCCACCAGCCGGAGCGCATCGGGCTCACCCTCGACGAGGCCGGCTGGACCGAGATCGACACACTGATCGCCGCGGCGGCCGCGCACGGCTTCCGCTTCACCCGCGAAGAGCTCGACCACGTGGTGGCCACGAACGACAAGCGGCGCTTCGCCATTGAGGGCACCCGGATCCGCGCCAGCCAGGGGCACAGCGTCGACGTGGATCTCGGACTGCCCGCGGCGACCCCGCCGCCGTACCTCTACCACGGGACCGTGGCCCGCCACCTGGACGCGATCCGGGCCGAGGGACTGCGGCAGATGAACCGGCACGACGTGCACCTCTCGCAGGACCGAGAGACCGCCACCCGGGTCGGGTCCCGCCGCGGCCGGCCGATCGTACTCTCGGTGGACACCGCCGCCATGCACCGCGACGGCCATGCCTTCCACGTCAGCGCGAACGGCGTCTGGCTGACACGGACCGTGCCCCCGCGCTACCTGCGCTTTCCTGCCGGACACTGACCCCGCATGATCGGTGGCATGGAGCACCTGCCGACCACCCAGGCCGTCGTCACCGCGCTCCGCGCCATCGCCGCGCAGTACGCGCTGGAGGTCGAGGTCACCGACGACATCGGGGCCGACCAGACCTCGCGCCGCAGCGCTGCCGACGTGACCACCGATGCCGGACTCGCCTTCGTGAAGGGGCGCCGTTTCCCTCCCGGCTACCGTCTGATCGTGCCGCTGCCTGGGGACCGCACGCACAAGGAAGTCGTGCCGGTGATCCTCCTCACCCCGTGGCTGAGCGGTCGCATGCGGTGACGGCGGGTGATGTTTCACGTGAAACGGGGTCGGCCGCTTAGGCTCGGGGGCATGAGTCTGCGTCTGAGCACCGTGATCCTTCCGTACCGCCGCTGGCACGAAGGCGGACGTTCGTCCTGGACGCGTGCCGAGCAACTCGGTTTCCACACCGCGTACACCTACGACCACCTGTCCTGGCGGAGCTTCCGGGACGGCCCGTGGTTCGGCGCCGTGCCGACGCTCACCGCCGCCGCGTCGGTCACCGAGCGGCTGCGGCTGGGGACCCTGGTGACCTCCCCGAACTTCCGGCACCCGGTGACGCTCGCCAAGGAGCTGATCTCCCTCGACGACATCTCCGGCGGCCGGATCACGCTGGGCATAGGAGCGGGCGGCACCGGCTTCGACGCCACCGCGCTCGGCCAGGAGCCGTGGACGCCGCGTGAGCGGGCCGACCGGTTCGGCGAGTTCCTGCCCCTGCTCGACCGGCTGCTGACGGAGGACGCCGTCTCGTACGAGGGCGACTTCTACTCGGCCCACGAGGCGCGCAACATCCCCGGTTGTGTGCAGCGGCCCCGGCTGCCGTTCGCGGTGGCCGCGACCGGTCCGCGCGGGCTGCGACTCGCGGCACAGTACGGACAGGCGTGGGTGACCACCGGCGACCCGAAGCTGTACGAGAACGGCACCCCCGAGCAGTCAGACCGGGCCCTGCGGCAGCAGAGCGACAAGCTGGCCGACGCCTGCGCCGCGATCGGCCGCGACGTGAGCGAACTGGACCGGGTCCTGCTCACCGGCTTCACCCCGGACCGCAGCCGGCCGCTGGAGTCCGTCGACGCGTTCGTGGACTTCGCCGGCCGCCACCGCGATCTGGGCTTCAGCGAGCTGGTCGTCCACTGGCCGATCGCCGACTCGGACTTCACCGCCGACGAGAAGATCTTCGAGCGGATCGCCATGGAGGCACCGGCACAGCTGAAGCAGTGAGAGCCGTAGCTCACAGATGTGCGGACCGCCGCACGGGCGTGCACGCATATGCGTGACAATGACCCGGTGACCTCAGCGACCCGACAGCCCGAGCCCCCGGCCGCCGCCACCCGCCCGCGGCTCATCGCCACCGACCTCGACGGCACACTGCTGCGCGACGACAAGTCGGTCTCCCCGCGCACGGTCGCCGCACTGGCCGCCGCGGAGAAGGCGGGCATCGAGGTCTTCTTCGTCACCGGCCGCCCCGCCCGCTGGATGGACGCCGTCAGCGCCCACGTCCACGGTCACGGGCTCGCCATCTGCGGCAACGGCGCCGCCGTGGTCGACCTGCACGGCGGCCCCGGCGCCCACCGCTTCGTGAAGGTGCGGGAGCTGGCCCGGGAGAACGCGGTGGACGCCGTACGTCTGCTGCGCGAGGCCGCGCCCGGCACGGTGTACGCGGTCGAGCAGACGTACGGCTTCCACCAGGAGCCCACGTACCCGAAGCTGCACATGGAGGTGCCCGACGACCTCCTGCCCGCCGAGGAGATCCTGGCCCCGGGCGGCCGCGCCGCCGACGAGCCGGTCCTCAAGATCCTGGCCTTCCACCCCGATCTGGACCCCGACGGCTTCCTCACCGTGGCCCGCCTCGCCATCGGCGACCGCGCCAACGTCACCCGCTCCAGCCCCAGCGCCCTGCTGGAGATCAGCGGGCCGGAGGTGTCCAAGGCCAGCACGCTCGCCCTGTGCTGTGCCGAACGCGGCATCTCGCACGAAGAGGTCGTCGCCTTCGGCGACATGCCGAACGACGTGGAGATGCTGACCTGGGCGGGCCAGTCGTACGCGATGGGCAACGCGCACCCGGACGTGATCGCCGCCGCGTCGGGGCGGACGGTCGCCAACAACGACGACGGGGTGGCGGTCGTCATCGAGCGGATGCTGGCCGACCTGGACTGACGGCCGCTCCCGCCTCAGGTCAGAGGGGCACTCCGCGCTGCGACAGCCACGGCACCGGGTCCAGCGCCGAGCCCATCTCCGGCGTCACCCGTACCTCGAAGTGCAGGTGCGGCCCGGTGGAGTTGCCGGTACTGCCCGACTGCCCGATCCACTGGCCCGGACGGACCCGGTCGCCCTGGTCGACGGCGACCGAGGCGAGATGGGCGTACTGCGTGTAGTAGCCGCCCGCGTGCTGGACGACGACCTGGATGCCGAAGGCGCCGCCGCAGGACACCTGCACCACCCGGCCCGTACCGACCGACCCCACCGGCGTCCCGACCGGCACCGCGAAGTCCTGGCCGGTGTGCCGGTTCGCCCACCGCGAGCCGCCGCTGCCGAAGGACGCCGACAGCTCGTACGCCTCCACCGGCGCCACCCAGGACCGGCCGACGGGCAGGTCCTGCTGGTCGAGGCGGACCGCGCCGGGGCACGAGCCGGCCGCGACGGAGGCGTCCGCCCGTCCCTCCAGCCGCACACGCGCCGCCTCCAGCTTGCCCTCGATCCTGGTCTTCAGCGCCGCCAGATCGGCGTTGCGCTTCTCCAGGGCCTGCCAGGCCACCTGCGCCTTCGCCTCGTCGGCCGCGAGCCGGGCCTCGGCCCGCAGACTCTTGCCGATGGCCTTGTTGACCGCCAGGTCCGCGCGGGTGAACGCTCGCTGACGGCGCATCAGCTCGTCCGGGTCGTCCGCGAGGAACATCCGTGCGGTGAGGGGGAGTCCGCCGCCACCGCGGTACTGGGCGCGGGCGATCCGGCCCAGGTCCTCGTGCATGGCGTCGATCTTCTGCCGCTGCTCGTCCAGCCGCTTCTCGTACTCCAGCGCCTTCGACCGCTGTGCCTCGGCCTCGCGCCGCCCCTCCTCGTACCGCTGCGTCGCTTTGGCCGCGTCCTCGTACAGGCGTGCCACCTCCGGGCCGAGGCCGGCACCGGATCCGGCGTCGGCGTCCGTGCCGTCGGTGGGGCGGGCCGCGAGCACGGCGAGCGCGCACAGCAACACCGGAACGAGCAGCGGGTGCCGGCGGGATGAGCGCATGTCAGCGATCGTGGACCGTGGAGGGCCGTCCGGTCTCGTTCACGTCGTACGAGTGGGGGAACCGTTGCTGCACACGGCTCAGTGCGACTGCTGCAACCGGGGCAACGGCGCCTCGGCACCGCTCAGTACGGCGCCTCCCAGCACACCGTCGTGCCACCGCCGTCCGCCCCGATGCCCGGTCCGAGCCGGCTGGTCCCGCCGACGGTCTCGGCGCGGCGCTCCAGATTGTGCAGGCCGCTGCGCCGCCCGCCCTCGGGGATGCCGACACCGTCGTCCGCGACGGTCAGCCGCACGCCGCGCCGGCCGTCCGGCAGGGTCGCCGTCGCGTCCACGGCCACCTCGATCCGGGTGGCGTGGGCGTGCCGGAAGGCGTTGGACAGGGTCTCGCGCAGCGCGGCGATGAGGTTCTTGCCGGTCAGCTCGCCGACGGCGGTGTCGACCGGCCCGACGAACCGGTGCGCGGGCGTGAAGCCAAGCGGTACGGCGGCCATGGTGATCTCGCGCAGCATGCGGGTGCGCAGGCCCGCGGGTGCCTCGGCAGGCTGCTGCAGGGCGAAGATCGCCGAGCGGATCTCCTGGATGGTGACGTCGAGTTCGTCGACGGCCCCGCCGACCCCGTCGCGCACCTCGGGCGCCGGCGCCCTGCGCCGGGCGCTCTCCAGCATCATCCCCGTCGCGAACAGCCGCTGGATGACGAGGTCGTGCAGGTCCCGGGCGATACGGTCGCGGTCCTCGTACACGGCGAGCCGTTCCCGGTCGCGCTGGGCGTCGGCCATCATCAGCGCCAGCGCGGCCTGTGCGGCGAACTGGTCGCCGAGCGCGCGCTCCGTCCGCGTGAACGGGCGCTCCCCCCGGGCGCGGGGCATGACGAGGCCGCCGAGGATTCGCCCGTCCCGGCACAGCGGCAGCAGCATGATCGGCCCGTAGGCGCGCACAGGTCCGGCGTCCAGGCGCGGGTCGGTGGCGGCATCGTCCACGAACACGGGACGGCCGGCGAGGAGTTCGGCGACGATGCCGTTCTCCGGGGGAATGACCTTGCCGAGGGCGTTCGTGCGGTGCGGTGCGGCGACCGCCACGATCTCCAGGCCGCCCCCGTCGGCAGGCAGCAGCACGATGCCGGCGGCCGCTCCGGAGAGCCGGCGGGCCTGCTCGGCGACGGTCTGGAGGGCGTCGTCGGTGTCACCGCCGGACAGCAGCGCGGTGGTGACGGCGACCGACCCGTCGATCCACCGCTCCCGCTGCTGCGCGGCCTCGTACAGCCGCGCGTTGCCGATGGCGATGCCGGCCTCGGTGGCCAGGACCCGGACCATGGCGAGGTCGTAGTCGTTGAACGGCTCGCCCGTGTGCTTGTCGGTCAGGTAGAGGTTGCCGAAGATCTCCTCCTGCACCCGGATGGGCACCCCGAGGAAGCTCCGCATCGGAGGGTGGTTCTCGGGGAAGCCGCACGCGCGCGGATCCTCGGTCAGGTCGGCGAGCCGGACCGGCTCCGGGTCGAGTATGAGGGCGCCGAGCAGCCCTTTGCGGCCGTCGGGGAGGTGGCCGACGCGCCGGACGGTCGCCTCGTCGAGGCCGCGGTGCACGAAGTCGGCGAGTCCGTCCCCGTCCTCGTCGACGACTCCGATGGCCGCGTACCGGGCGTTCGCCAGGTCGGCGGCCGTCTCGCAGATCCGGTTCAGCGTGGAGTGCAGCTCCAGCCCGCTGCCGACGGACCGCATCGCGTCCAGCAGTTTCGGCACCCGTGCCAGGAGCTCGGCGGAGGCACCCTCGCGGGGCGGCGGAGGGCCGGGAGGCGGTGCTGGGTGCATGGCCCGAGCCTAATGAGACCTTTTTGTTCAGGAAAGTCGGATTACCGAAGAATTTCGTGACCGTGACCGTGACCGTGACCTTGACCTTGCCCGTGACCCTGACCGTGCCTACGGCCGCGTCTGTGGCACCAGCAGTTCCGTCGCCGCCTCGCGCCCGGCCATCTCCCGCAGGGGACCCGGCACGGCCGCCAGTTCCGCGTACGTCCCCCGCTGCACGACCCGGCCCCGGTCCAGCACGAGCACCTCGTCCACGGCCCGCAGACCCGCCAGCCGATGTGTGATCAGCAGGGTGGTCCGGCCCTCGGTGGCGGCCAGCAGATCGGCGGTGAGCGCGTCGGCGGTCGGCAGGTCGAGGTGTTCGGCGGGCTCGTCGAGCACGAGGACCGGGAAGTCGGCGAGCAGCGCCCGGGCCAGGGCCAGCCGCTGCCGCTGTCCCCCGGACAGCCGGGCCCCGTGCTCGCCGACCAGAGTGTCCAGGCCGTCGGGCAGGCTGTCGGCCCACTCCAGCAGCCGGGCCCGGGCCAGCGCGTCCCGCAGCTCGCCCTCGGTGGCGTTCTTCCTGGCCAGCAGCAGGTTCTCGCGTACCGAACTGTCGAAGAGGTGCGCGTCCTGGGCGCACAGCCCGACGAGGCGCCGCACGTCGTCGCCGGCCAGGGCGTACGCGTCCACCCCGGCCAGCGTGTAGGAACCGGCGTCCGCGTCGAGGAAGCGCAGCAGCGCCTGGGCGAGCGTCGTCTTGCCGGAGCCGGACGGCCCGACCACAGCGATGCGGCGGCCTTCGGCGAGCGTGAGGTCCAGGCCCGCCAGGGCGTCCCGGTCCTGCCCGGCGTGCCGTGCGGCCAGTCCCCTGAGGACGACCGGGGACGGCGAGGTGGGAGCCTGCCGGGGCGTCTCCGGCTCTCCTACCGGATCGGGGGCATCGAGGACCTCGTACACGCGCTCGGCGCTCCTGCGCACGCGCTGCCGGTACTGCACGGCCAGCGGGAGCCCGAGTACGGCCTCGAATGCGGCCAGCGGCGTGAGGACGACGACGGCCATGGCCACGCCGGCGAGCCGGCCGTCGGCCACCGCCTGTACCCCGACGAGGGCTGTGCCCGCGACGGTCAGGCCGGAGATCAGCGCGGTCAGCCCGTCGCCCAGCGCGGTGGCGGTCGCGGCGCGCGAGGCGATCCGGGTGAGCGTGCCGTCGGCCCGGCGAGCCTCCGCGGCCCGGCCGGGCAGGGCTCCGGCGACGGTCAGCTCGGCGGTTCCGGTCAGCAGGTCGGCGACCCGGGTGGCGAGCACGCCCCGAGCGGGGGCGAGCCTGCGCTCGGCCCGCCGTGCCACGGCCCCGGTCACCAGCGGGACACCGGCCCCGGCCGCCAGCAGGCCGGCCGCGAGGACCGCACCCGCCTCCGGCAGCAGCCAGGCCGTGAACCCGACCGAGGCGGCGGAGACGACGACCGCGCCACCGGCGGGCAGCAGCCACCGCAGCCAGTAGTCCTGCAAGGCGTCGACATCGGCGACGAGCCGGGACAGCAGGTCGCCCCGGCGGGTGCGGCGCAGTCCCGCGGGCGCCAGCCGCTCCAACCGCCGGTACACGGCGACCCGGGTGTCGGCCAGCATCCGCAGCACGGCGTCGTGCGTCACGAGCCGCTCCGCGTAGCGGAACACGGCCCGCCCGATCCCGAAGGCGCGCGTCGCCGTGACGGCCACCATCAGGTACAGCACCGGCGGCTGCTCGGAGGCCCGCGAGATGAGGTACCCGGAGGTGGCCATCAGGCCCACGGCGCTGCCCAGCGCCAGGCTGCCGAGCAGCAGCCCGAGGGTGAGCCGTCCGCGCCGGGCGGCGGACATGGCACGGACCCTGGCGAGGCCACCGCCCCGGGCCTCCACCACGGGCGCCTGGACGTCCGGAGCGACGGAAGCAGCGGATACGGCGGTCTCCTCGGCGCCGCGCGCGGCCGGTACCGGAGGGGTGCCGTCGGATACGGCGGCAGGCGCGGGCTCCGCGAGCAGCACCACCCGGTCGGCCACTTCCAGCAGCGCCGGACGGTGCACGACCAGCAGCACCGTCCGTCCTTCCGCCAGCCTGCGCACGGCGGCCACGACCTCGGCCTCGGTGGCCCCGTCCAGGGCCGCCGTCGGCTCGTCGAGCAGCAGCACCGGCCGGTCCGCGAGGAACGCCCGGGCCAGCGCGAGCCGCTGACGCTGCCCGGCGGACAGCCCCGTTCCGTCCTCGCCGAGGACGGTCCCCGTGCCGTCGGGCAGCGCGTCCACGAACTCCAGCGCGCCCGCGTCCCGCAACGCCCGGCGTACGGCGAGGTCGTCGGCGTCGGGCCGGGCCAGGCGTACGTTCTCGGCTATGGTCCCGGCGTACAGGTGCGGGTGCTGCGGCACCCAGGCGACGTGGGCGTGCCACCGCGCCGGGTCGAGCGAGGAGAGGTCGGTTCCGCCGATCCGGATCCGTCCCGCGCTCGAGGGCACGAAGCCGAGGAGGGCATTGAGCAGCGTCGACTTGCCCGCTCCGCTCGGACCGACGAGCGCGACCGTCTCCCCGGGCTCGACGGTGAGGCTCACATCCGTGACGGCGTCTACGGAACGTCCAGGATAGCGGACCGTGACGCCCTCGAAGGAGAGGGCGCCGTCCACCGGAACCGGGTCAGTCCCCGACGTCGGTACGGGCCGCTCCAGTACCTCGAAGATCTCCTCGGCGGCGGCGAGTCCCTCGGCGGCCGCGTGGTACTGCGCCCCCACCTGCCGCAGGGGCAGATAGGCCTCGGGCGCGAGGACGAGGACGACCAGGCCGTCGTACAGGGCCATGTCCCCGTGGACGAGCCGCATGCCGATGGTGACCGCCACGAGGGCCACGGACAGGGTGGCGAGCAGTTCCAGGGCGAAGGACGACAGGAAGGCGATCCGCAGCGTCCGCATGGTCGCCTGCCGGTACTCACCGGTGATGCGCTTGATCGACTCGGCCTGTGCCTTGGCCCGGCCGAAGACCTTCAGCGTCGGCAGCCCCGCGACCACGTCCAGGAAGTGCCCGGACAGCCGGGACAGCAGGCGCCACTGGCGGTCCATCCGGGACTGCGTGGCCCAGCCGATCAGCACCATGAAGACCGGGATGAGCGGCAGCGTCCCGACGATGATGGCCGCCGAGACCCAGTCCTCGGTGACGATGCGGGCCAGCACCGCCACGGGTACGACCACCGCGAGACCCAACTGCGGCAGATAGCGCGAGAAGTAGTCGTCGAGGGCGTCGACGCCCCGGGTGGCCAGGGCGACCAGCGAACCGGTCCGCTGACCGCTCAGCCAGCCGGGGCCGAGCGCGGTGGCCCGCTCCAGCAGCCGCCCACGCAGCTCCGACTTCACCGCCGCGCTCGCCCGGTGGGCGGCCAGCTCGGTGAGCCAGCCGACCAGCGCGCGACCGCAGGCCACGGCGACCAACAGGAGCAGAGGAGTGCGGAGTTCGGCTGCGGTCATGCCCTGTTGGAAGGCGCCCACCACCACCTCGGCGATGAGCATCGCCTGCGCGACGAGCAGTCCGGCGCCGACGGCTCCCAGGACGACGACGGCCGCAAGGAAGAGCCGGGTGGCGCGGGCGTACCGCAGAAGACGCGGATCGATGGGTTTCACGTGAAACAGGCCTTCCTGCCCGGTGGGGGGGGGGGGGGGGGGGCGGAGTGTAGCAGAAAGTAGCCCCGCCCCCCCCCACCCACC
>NZ_JBHXNW010000006.1:61912-78175 GCF_042717365.1 Streptomyces sp. NPDC058534 | reverse complement strand
TCCAGGCCCTCTACCCCCCCCCCCGCCCCCCGCCCCCGGGGCGCGCCCCCCCCCCCCCAACAAACCACCACCCCCCCCCCCCACCCCAGCACTCAGTGCGCGGCGTCGGCGAGGTGCTGGGTGCCGATGCGCTTGCGGAACACCCAGTACGTCCAGCCCTGGTAGAGCAGGACGACCGGCGTGGCGATCACGGCCAGCCAGGTCATGATCTTCAGCGTGTAGGGGCTGGAGGAGGCGTTGGTGACGGTGAGGCTCCAGTCCGCGTTGAGCGTGGACGGCATGACGTTCGGGAAGAGCGTCAGGAAGAGCATCGCCACGGCGGCGACGATGGTGACGCCGGACAGCGCGAACGACCAGCCCTCACGCCCGGCCTGGTTCGCCACCAGGGCGGCGACCAGGGCGGCGACGGCCACCACGAGGGCGACCAGGCTCTTGCCGTTCCCGCTGTGGGCCTGCGTCCAGACCAGGAAGGCCAGGGCCAGCACGGCCGTGACGAGCCCGACCCGCAGCGCCAGGGCCCGCGCACGCTCACGGATCTCACCGACGGTCTTGAGCGCGGTGAACACCGTTCCGTGGAAGGTGAACAGCGTCAGCGTGACCAGGCCGCCCAGCAGCGCGTACGGGTTGAGCAGGTCCCAGACGGAGCCGACGTACTCCAGGTCCCGGTCGATCTCCACACCGTGGGCGATGTTGCCGAAGGCCACGCCCCACAGGAACGCCGGGATCAGCGAGGTCCAGAAGATCGCGGTCTCCCAGTTGCGCTGCCAGTTCTCCTCGGGCCGCTTCACCCGGTACTCGAAGGCGACACCCCGGACGATCAGGCAGACCAGGATGACCAGCAGCGGAAGGTAGAACCCGGAGAAAAGCGTGGCGTACCACTCGGGGAAGGCGGCGAAGGTCGCGCCGCCGGCCGTGAGCAGCCACACCTCGTTGCCGTCCCACACGGGGCCGATGGTGTTGATCAGCACCCGCTTCTCGGGCCGGTTCCGCGCGAGCAGCTTGGTGAGCACACCGACCCCGAAGTCGAAGCCCTCCAGGAAGAAGTAGCCGGTCCACAGGACGGCGATCAGAACGAACCAGACGTCGTGCAGTTCCATGACTGTGCAGCTCCCTCGGCCTAGTACGAGAAGGCCATCGGCTTGTCGGCGTCACGGAGGTCGCCGCCGATCTTCGTGGGCGGGTTGAGGTCGGCCTCGGTCAGCTCGGGCGGGCCGGCCTTGACGTACTTCGCCAGCAACTTGACCTCGATGACGGCCAGGACGGCGTAGAGCAGAGTGAAGACGGTCATCGAGATGATGACCTCGGCCGTGGAGACACCGGGGGAGACCGCGTCCCTGGTCTGCATCACGCCGTAGACCACCCAGGGCTGGCGGCCCATCTCGGTGAAGATCCAGCCCCAGGAGTTGGCGATCAGCGGGAAGGCCATCGTCCAGACCGCCAGCAGCCAGTACATGCGGGTGAGCCTCGCCCCGAGCGGCTTCTTCAGCAGCACCAGCCGCGGCACTTCGTCCTCCCCGGTGCGCAGCGGGGCCGGCAGCAGGAACTTCTTCCGTGTCAGCCACAGGCCCAGCAGGCCGAGGGAGAAGGAGGCCATGCCGAAGCCGATCATCCACCGGAAGCCCCAGTAGGCGACGGGGACGATTGGCTTGTAGTCACCGGGGCCGTACTTCTCCTGGAGGGCCTTGTTGGTGTCGTTGATGCCGGGCACGTAGGACTCGAAGTCGCTGTGCGCCAGGAAGGACAGCAGTCCGGGGATCTCCAGGGCGACCTTGTTGTGCCCCTTGTCGACGTCCCCGTAGGCGAACACCGAGAAGGGCGCCGGCTTCTCGCCGTCCCACAGGGCCTCGGCGGCGGCCATCTTCATCGGCTGCTGCTCGTACATGACCTTGCCGAGGGTGTCGCCGCTGACCGCGGTGAGCACGCCGCCGACCGCCAGGGTGACCAGGCCGAGCCGCAGCGAGGTCCGCATCACCGGGATGTGCTTCTTGCGCATCAGGTGGAAGGCGGCGATGCCGACCATGAAGGCACCGCCCGTCAGGAAGGCCGCCGAGAAGCTGTGGAAGACCTGGTTGAGGGTGGTGTTCTGGGTGAGGACCTGCCAGAAGTCGGTGAGTTCGGCGCGGCCCTTCTCCTCGTTGATCCGGTAGCCGACGGGGTGCTGCATCCAGGAGTTGGCCGCGAGGATGAAGTACGCCGACAGCAGGGTGCCGATCGAGACCATCCAGATGCAGGCCAGGTGGATCTTCTTGGGCAGCTTGTCCCAGCCGAAGATCCACAGACCGATGAAGGTGGACTCGAAGAAGAAGGCGATCAGCGCCTCGAAGGCGAGCGGGGCACCGAAGACGTCGCCGACGAAGCGCGAGTAGTCGGACCAGTTCATGCCGAACTGGAACTCCTGCACGATGCCGGTGACGACACCCATGGCGATGTTGATCAGAAAGAGCTTGCCCCAGAACTTGGTCGCCTTGAGGTACTTCTCCTTCTCCGTGCGGACCCATGCGGTCTGCAGCCCGGCCGTCAGTGCGGCCAGTGAGATCGTCAGCGGGACGAACAGGAAGTGGTAGACGGTCGTGATGCCGAACTGCCACCGCGCCAGGGTCTCCGGCGCCAGAGCCATGTCCACGTCGTCACTCTCCTTACCTCGCCACATCGCCGTGGTCAGCGGCGTTTTGAGCGTGTTTGTCACACCCAATGCGGGTGCAATCGGGACACGCTTGTGAACGCGTTCACATTCACAAGCAATTATGACCTACTGCTTTTCGGCATCGGAAGGGGGGTCCCCCGTGGCATCAACCCCTTGGCAGGGGCTTCAACATATTGTTGAATCCGCCGCATGCAGATTCGGATCTCATGGCCTGCGGGGCACCTCACCGCAGCACTCGACAACACCCCGACCACGCAGGCCCTTCTCAAGGCCCTGCCGCTCACCGCCTCCGCCCACACCTGGGGCGAGGAGGTGTACTTCGACACAGGTGTGTCGGTTTCACGTGAAACGGACGCCCGGGAGGTCGTTGAGCCGGGCACGGTTGCCTTCTGGACCGACGGGGACGCCCTGGCCCTCCCCTACGGGCCGACGCCGATCTCGCGAGGCTGGGGGTCCCCCCAAACGGAGTTTGGGGGGGAATGCCGCCTCGCGAGTCCGTGCAACGTCCTGGGCCGCATCGACGGCGACCCTCGCCTGCTGGCGACAGTGCGCGACGGCGACCCGATACGCGTCGAGCGCGTCGACGCCTGACGGCCGTGTCCCGGCCCGCCGCCTGACCTACAGCTCCTGCTGACCTACAGCTCCTTGCGGAACGCTTCCGACACCTTCAGGAAGATGTCGTTCGCCTCGCTCTCTCCGACCGTGACCCGCACACCCTCGCCCGGGAACGGTCGGACGACCACGCCGGCCTGCTCGCACGCGTTCGCGAAGGCGACCGTGCTCTCCCCCAGCCGCAGCCACACGAAGTTGGCCTGGGTCTCCGGCACCGTCCAGCCCTGTGCACGCAGCGCGTCGACCACGCGCGTGCGCTCGCACACCAGCGATCCGACGCGGCCGATCAGCTCGTCCTCGGCCCGCAGGGAGGCGATCGCCGCCTCCTGCGCGATCTGGCTCACCCCGAAGGGCACCGCAGTCTTGCGCAGCGCCGCCGCCACCGGCTCATGCGCGATCGCGAACCCGACCCGCAGCCCCGCGAGGCCGTACGCCTTGGAGAAGGTGCGCAGGACGCAGACGTTGGGCCGCCCACGGTAGATCTCGACGCCGTCCGGCACCTCGGGGTCGCGGATGAACTCGCGGTAAGCTTCGTCCAGGACCACCAGCACATCGCTCGGCACCCGGTCGAGGAATCGCTCCAGCTCGGCCCGCCGCACCACCGTGCCGGTCGGGTTGTTGGGGTTGCAGACGAAGATCAGCCGGGTCCGGTCGGTGATCGCGTCCGCCATCGCGTCCAGGTCGTGCACGTCGCCCGGGGTCAGCGGGACCTTCACGGACGTCGCCCCGCTGATCTGCGTGATGATCGGATACGCCTCGAAGGAGCGCCAGGCGTAGATCACCTCGTCGCCCGGGCCCGAGGTCGCCTGGATCAGCTGCTGCGCCACGCCGACCGACCCGGTGCCGGTCGCCAGGTGGGTGAGGGGCACGCCGAAGCGGTCCGACAGCTCGCTCATCAGGGACGTACAGGCCATGTCCGGGTACCGGTTGAAGGACGCGGCAGCGGCCGTCACCGTCTCCATGACACTCGGCAGGGGCGGATAGGGGTTCTCGTTGGAGGACAGCTTGTAGGCCACCGGGCCTTCGGCCGCGGCGGGCTTGCCCGGCCTGTAGGTGGGAATTCCCTCCAGCTCGGCGCGCAGCTTGGGGCTCGTCTCGCTCACCGCAGTCCTCCTCGTGACCACCACCGGCATCGAATACTTCTCACCTTATGAGGATTCGCCGCCGCTGCGTATAGGTGAGGCCAGACCTCGTCCGTCACACTGGCAACAGGGGCATCAGGGCATGAAGGCGCACGATTCGGGGGGCGCGCCGCACATATATCTACGCGCCGGTGGCTCGCGCCGTGGCGCGCATCCCCCGTGCAGGTGAGTTGAGACCTCTTCGCAACATCCACCACTTGGCAGGCCCTCACTGGTCGGCACACCAGGTATTGGCATGTCTGGCCCCAACTAGCTTGCTTTCCAAGGCCGTTCCGCGTAAATGATCATGCAGAAACGTGACTGTCAACGCGTGCATATGCGTCCGCCCTACCCCACCCCATGAGCCCTACTATCGGCTCGCCATGACAGCAGCAGGGAAGCACCAGGTGAGCCGCGCGGAAACCTCACGTCGAGGCAGCCGGCCGGGCCGGGCGGGCATCAGGGACGTGGCCGCCGCCGCCGGAGTATCCATCACTACCGTCTCCGACGCACTCAACGGCAAGGGCAGACTCCCGGATGCCACCCGGCGCCATGTGCGCGAGGTCGCCGACCGTCTGGGCTACCGGCCCTCGGCCGCCGCCCGCACGCTGCGCACGGGCAAGTCCGGACTGATCGGCCTGACCGTGACGACGTACGGGGATGAACCTTTCACCTTCACCGAGTTCGCGTACTTCGCGGAGATGGCGCGCGCCGCCACCTCCGCCGCGCTCGCCCGCGGCTACGCCCTCGTGATCCTCCCGGCGACCTCCCGCCACGACGTGTGGTCCAACGTCGCACTCGACGGGACGGTCGTCATCGACCCCTCGGACCACGACCCGGTCGTCAGCGAACTGGTCCGCCAGGGCTTACCGGTCGTCTCCGACGGCCGCCCGGCCGGCACGCTCCCCGTCACGGCGTGGGTGGACAACGACCACGAGGCGGCCGTCCTCGGCATCCTCGACCACCTCGCCGACGCCGGCGCCCGCAGGATCGGCCTGCTCACCGGCACCACGACGGACACGTACACCCATCTGTCGACCACCGCCTACCTGCGCTGGTGCGAGCGCGTCGGACAGGACCCGGTCTACGAGGCCTACCCCGCCCACGACCCGTGCGCCGGCGCGGTCGCCGCCGACCGGCTGCTGGCCCGCCCCGACCGGCCCGACGCCGTCTACGGCCTGTTCGACCCGAACGGGACCGACCTCCTCGCCGGCGCCCGCCGCTACGGACTGCGCGTCCCCGAGGACCTGCTGCTGGTCTGCTGCAGCGAGTCCACCGTGTACGCCAGCACCGAGCCGCCCATCACCACCCTCTCGCTCAAACCCCGCCGCATCGGCACCGCCGTGATCCAGGTGCTGATCGACGCGATCGAGGGGCTGCATTCGGACCAGCCGGTCGAGCAGGTCATACCGACCGAACTGATCGTGCGTACGTCCTCGCAGCGACGCCCGCCCCGTACGACGGTCAGCCCGCCGCGATCACCGGAGAGCGACTAGGAGCGCTCCGGGGCATGCGCTCGGCGCGTGCGGCGGCGCGCCCCGGTCCGAAACGGGGGCGCGGAAGGGCGGCCCACGGGTCGCGCAGAAGGCGGCGAACGCCACACCCGGCACGTTCGCAACACGGCCGGGCGGCATTCGCGGACGGGCGAAGACCGGCCCAATCGGGGCGAAAGCCGCGGTGAACCGGAGTCCTGTTCTGATTCACCACCCCTGGGTCATCACACAGCGCGATCCGCATTCCTATGATGGGCCCACACACCGCGGGCCGCTGCGACCAGGCAGTCCGAAGCGGTGCAGATGCGGCGCGATGGTGGAGGGGTCGATGACTCAGGGGGCCGGTCAGGGACCCGAGGTGGAGCGGACCGCGACGGTGCGCGACTTCCGGGTGCCCGCTTACGTCCACGAGACCGCTCCGTATGCCGACCCCGGCACACAGGCGGGCGAGCCCACGCCGCCCTCCGAGGAGGAGTCCGAGGAGCCCTATCCGGAGGGTTACACGCCCACGCAGCGGGATCTGCCCGTCATCCGTCGGGGTGACACGGTTCAGGTGCCCGTCGACCCCGAGCCGATCCAGGTGCGGCAGCCCGTCACCGGCCAGGGTCCGCTGTTCGTCGTGGGCGACGTGCACGGCTACCTCGACGAGCTGCTTTCCGCGCTGCGCGAGAAGGGCCTCGTCGACGCCGACGGCCAGTGGTGCGCGGGCACCTCACGCCTGTGGTTCCTCGGCGACTTCACCGACCGCGGCCCGGACGGCATCGGCGTCATCGACCTGGTGATGCGGCTGTCCGCCGAGGCCGCCGCGGCGGGCGGCTACTGCAAGGCGCTGATGGGCAACCACGAGCTGCTGCTGCTCGGCGCCAAGCGGTTCGGCGACACGCCCATCAACTCCGGCGCCGGCACCGCGACCTTCCAGGCGGCCTGGCTGCTGAACGGCGGCCAGAAGACCGACATGGACCGCCTCCAGGACCACCACCTTCAGTGGATGGCCCGCCTCGACGCGCTCGAAGAGGTCGACGACCACCTCCTGGTCCACTCCGACACCACCACCTACCTCGACTACGGCCGCTCCATCGAAGAGGTCAACGACACCGTCCGCGAGACGATCACCCGCAACGACGCGGAGGAGGTCTGGGACGTGTTCCGCAAGTTCACCAAGCGCTTCTCCTTCCGCGACGAGGGCGGCGCCGAAGCCGTGCGCTCACTGCTGGATACGTACGGCGGCACCCGGATCGTTCACGGGCACAGCCCCATCCCCTACCTGCTGGGCGAGGTCGGCTCCGAGGACGGCGAGGACGACACCCGTACGGCGGTCGAGGGACCTCACGTCTACGCGGACGGGCTGGCCATCGCGATGGACGGCGGCGTGACCATGGCCGGAAAGCTGCTGGTCCAGCAACTTCCGCTGGACGTCTGACCGTTCACCGGTTGAGCGTTTCGACGGCGGGACCCGTACAGGACGGCACCCAATTTCTGGAAACCCCCTGTCACCCTCCACCGTCACCGCTCTACCATCGGCTTATCCGTAGCAGGCTCCCCTCCGTTTCTGCCCGACGGCTCGTTGGCATGCGAGCCCCAAGCCCTACGGAGCATCGGGGGATGCACATGAACAGCGTTCCGCAGCACCTGTCGAACGAGGACCGCCAAGAGTACGAGCGGATCCTCGACGAGGCGCTGCGCTCCGCACCACACCGCCCGGAACTGGCCGCTGTCGGACAGCGGCTCAACTCCGAACAACTGCGCACCATGGCACTCAACGCGACCGCCCTCATCACGGCGGCGGCCACCACCGAGTACCAGCACTACGTGAAGGCCCGCGAGGAACTGCGCCACCCGGCGCCGTCCGCCACGTCACCCGCCACGCGCGAGTCCGGCCCCGAGGAGCAGGGCAGGGGCGCGGTGGGACTCGCCGCCACCATGGGGGAGGTGGCCGAGGCGACCGGTGCGGGGGCCGTCGCCGTCGTCGCCGTCCTGGCACCCGTCCTGGCCGGCACCGCCGCGGCGATCTTCCTGCTCGTCGGATACATCCTGAAGATGCTGGATCCGGGGCAGGCCTTCGCACAGACCATGCTCACCACGGGATGGGTGTTCGGCGCCGTGACCGCGGTGGCGATCCTCGTCGCCGCGGTGGGGCTGCTGATCACCGCGCTGCGCAACCGGCCGTCCGCCGAGTCCGGCTCCTACGGCGCACTCGACGAGGAAGTGGCCCGGGCCAGGGACGCCTGGCACGACGCCCTGCTGGAACGCGGCATCCTGCCCTTCCTGCGGGAGGCGCTCGGTGACCCGGGCACGGCGGCACTGCACCGCACGGGACCGAAGGCCCCGAGCAGCCGCATGCCGCACCTCGGATACGGCCGGCCCGGGTTCACCAGTCCCGACGGCGGCCCCGAGGCCGGTCACCGTCCGAGCTACTCCAGCCCGGACTACAGCAGCCCGGACTTCGGCGGTCCGGAACACCGGCCCGAGTAGCCACCGGTCCGGGCGGGCAACGCGTCAGAGGATGCCCGCCCGGCCGGCGGCTGTGATCCAGGACGGAAACTCGGACAGCAGGCGGTCGTAGAGCTCCGGGTCCGGGACGGTGGCGATGTCGTCCACGGCGAAGAAGCCGACGTTGTCGACGCGGCGGCCTTGCAGGGTGTCGAAACGCTCCAGCACGCCGTACTTGGACCGGCCGAGCCCCACGAACTGCCAGAAGACCGGCTCCTCCACCGCCTCCCGCAGCTCCCGCTCGATCTCGGCGTCGCGGTAGACACCGCCGTCGGAGAAGAACAGGACCAGGGTCGGAGCCGGTGCCGGATTCTCCCGGACGAAGGCACGGACCTGGGCGATCACCTTCTGCTCCTCGTTCTGGATCCCGACCGCCCGCATGTCGACCTGCTGGGGGTCCAGGCCCTTCTTCCGGCCGCGCCGGAAGAGGCTGATCTCCCCCACGCGTACGTGCAGCCGTAGCCAGTCGGGCAGCTCGCCCAGGCGCAGGTCGGGCAGGCGCGCCGGGTTCGAGGCGAAGGTCCATGCCTGCATCTCGCCGTCGTCGTCCAGTTGCGCGGCGACGGCGGCCATCCGTTCCACGACGTCCGCCACGACGCCCTTGGAGTAGAGGAACGACATGGAGCCGGAGGCGTCGAGTACGAGGATGACGCGCGCGGTGACGCCGGCCGCCCCGTGCTTGCGCAGGCTGACGGCGACCTGCTCCTTGCGCAGGGACAGTCGCTTGCGCATGTCCACGGGCAGTTGTTCCTCGCCCTTGGTGAGGCGGGCCCGCCCGGCGGGTCCGGTCGGCGGTGGGGACAGGGGCTGAGGGGGTGGCGTCGGCGTCGGCGTCGGCGTCGGCGTCGGCGTCGGGGGAGCGTCGTCGTCCACGGTGATGCCGAAGTCGGTGGCGAGCCCCGCGAGTCCGGCGGCGTATCCCTGCCCGACCGCGCGGAACTTCCATTTCCCCTGCCGCCGGTACAGCTCGCCGCCGACCAGGGCGGTCTCCGTCCCGGCGGTCATGTCGAACCGGGCCAGCTCGGTGCCGGAAGCGGCGTCCAGCAACCGCAGCGACAGCCCCGGTACCCGGCCGAACGTCCCGCCGTCCGCCGAGGCGCACAGCACGATGCGTTCGACGACCGGCTCCACCGAGACCAGGTCCACCTCGACCGAGTCGGTGGTGACACCCGCGTGCGCACCGGGTCCGCCCCGCTTGCCCAGGTGCCCCACCGCGCCAGACGCGTGCCGGGGCTGGTTGTAGAAGACGAAGTCGCCGTCGTCCCGCACCCGTCCGGCCGAGGTGAGCAGCAGCGCGGAGGAGTCGATCTCGGGAACCCCGGGCCCTGCGGCCCAGACGAGTTCGATCCGCACCGCGGGGGAGTCGACGGCGAGGTTGGCACCCTTGCTCAGGGAGGTGGCTGTCATGCCCCCAGTCTGCCGAGACAGACCCCTCGGCGGGGAGAGGACGGACCGGCGTCCTGCCCCTCCCCGCCGCACGGCACGGCACGGCACGGCACGCGGGGACGTCAGTCCGCGATCGGCAGATACACGCGATTACCGGCGGCCGCGAACTCCTTCGACTTCTGGACCATGCCCTCCTCGATCTCGGCCTGGCTCCCTCCGTGCTCGCGGCGGATATCGTGCGAGATCTTCATCGAGCAGAACTTCGGCCCGCACATGGAGCAGAAGTGGGCCGTCTTGGCGGGCTCGGCCGGCAGGGTCTCGTCGTGGAACTCCCGTGCCGTGTCCGGGTCGAGGGCCAGGTTGAACTGGTCCTCCCACCGGAACTCGAAACGGGCGTCGGACAGCGCGTCGTCCCACTCCTGCGCACCTGGGTGCCCCTTGGCGAGGTCGGCGGCATGGGCGGCGATCTTGTAGGTGATGACGCCGGTCTTGACGTCGTCACGGTTGGGCAGGCCCAGGTGCTCCTTGGGCGTGACGTAGCAGAGCATGGCCGTGCCCCACCAGGCGATCATCGCGGCACCGATGCCGGAGGTGATGTGGTCGTACGCCGGCGCGACGTCCGTGGTCAGCGGGCCGAGCGTATAGAACGGAGCTTCATCGCAGATCTCCTGCTGAAGGTCGATGTTCTCCTTGATCTTGTGCATCGGGACATGTCCCGGGCCCTCGATCATGGTCTGAACGTTCAAACGCTTGGCGGTCCGGTTGAGTTCCCCGAGCGTGCGCAACTCGGCGAACTGCGCCTCGTCGTTGGCGTCCGCGATGGAGCCCGGCCGCAGGCCGTCGCCGAGGGAGTACGTGACGTCGTACGCGGCGAGGATCTCGCAGAGTTCCTCGAAGTTCTCGTACAGGAACGACTCCCTGTGGTGCGCCAGGCACCACGCCGCCATGATCGAGCCGCCGCGCGAGACGATGCCGGTCTTGCGGTTCGCGGTCAGCGGCACGTACGCCAGGCGCACGCCCGCGTGGACCGTCATGTAGTCCACGCCCTGCTCGGCCTGCTCGATCACGGTGTCCTTGTAGACCTCCCAGGTCAGCTCCTCGGCCCGACCGTCGACCTTCTCCAGGGCCTGGTAGAGCGGCACGGTCCCGATGGGGACGGGGGAGTTGCGCAGGACCCACTCGCGGGTGGTGTGGATGTTGCGCCCGGTGGAGAGGTCCATGACCGTGTCGGCGCCCCACCGGGTCGCCCAGGTCATCTTGTCGACCTCCTCCTCTATGGAGGACGTCACGGCCGAGTTGCCGATGTTGGCGTTGACCTTCACCAGGAACCGCTTGCCGATGATCATCGGCTCGATCTCGGGATGGTTGACGTTGGCCGGCAGTACGGCACGGCCCGCCGCGATCTCCTCGCGGACGACTTCCGGCGAGACGTTCTCCCGGACGGCCACGTACTCCATCTCCGGCGTGATCTCGCCCCGGCGGGCGTACGCCAGCTGCGTCACCGCGGTGCCGCCCCGGCCCCGGCGGGGCTGCCGCGACCGTCCGGGGAAGACGGCGTCGAGGTTGCGCAGCCCGCCGCGCGGCGAGGTGTGCTTGATGCCGTCGTCCTCGGGACGGACGGGACGGCCCGCGTACTCCTCGGTGTCGCCGCGGGCGATGATCCAGTTCTCCCGAAGCGGCGCCAGTCCCCTGCGGACGTCGGTGTCGACGAGCGGATCGGTATACGGGCCGGAGGTGTCGTACAGCGTGACCGACTGGCCGTTGGTGAGGTGCACCTGACGGACCGGCACCCGCAGGTCGGGGCGCGAGCCCTCGACGTACGCCTTGTGCCAGCCGATGGACTTCCCGGCCTCCGCGGTCCCCTCCTGGGTGGAGTTCTGCGTGGAGGCAGGCGTGCGTGCGTCCTTGATGGTCATGAGACCTACTCCCTACGCCGGCATTACCCGGTAACAGGTTCGGCGGTCGACGCAGCGGCTTCCGTCTTCGACGTTTCGTGGGATACATCACTCGACTTCGGTGATGTTTCCCGTGAAACGTCGCTGGGACGAAGGTCAGCGCCCTCTCAGCCCGGTGCTCCGAGCTCCCGCGTGTACAAAGGTGCCCCCACGCTAACGCCCATTCGGGCGCGGTGAACAGAGGGCCCCCCTTGTTCTTGCGATGATCGGTCGGTGACCACACCGCAGCATCCCCCCTTTCCGCCGCACGATCCCCACCGCGGACCGCACGCCGAAGAGGGCGCCGACCGTGGAGCCGGCCACGTCCCCGCCAGTGCGCACGGCCACCACGGACAGGGGGATGGCGCCGGCCACGGACACGGAGCGGGCGGCGGTCACGGAGCGAGTGGCGGTCACGGGCACTCGCACAGTCACGGGCCGGCGGCGCCCGTCTCGCGGCATCTGCGGAAGGTCATCGCCGCGATTCTGATCCCGTTCACCGCGGCGGTCCTGGTCGGGCTCGCGGTCCTGTGGCCGGGCGGCGCGCCGCCGCACGAGCGCACCGGCGTCGGCTTCGACCGGCAGACGCAGCAGGCCACCGTGACCAAGGTGGTGGAACTGAGCTGCCAGTCCGTCAACGCCTCAGGCTCCACCCCCACCGGCGACACCTCCACCGCCGAGGGCTCCTCCGCGGTGCAGCAGGCGAACGGCGACTGCAAGCGGGCAACGATCCGCGTGGACACCGGAAAGGACACGGGCCGTACGTTCGACGAGGTCGTGCAGCCGGACCAGTCACGGCAGTTGCACGAGGGCCAGAAGGTCGTGGTCGCCTACGAGCCCTCCGCGCCGCGGGACCTGCAGTACTCGGTGACCGACATCAACCGCCGGCTCCCCCTCGCCCTGCTCGCCGGCATCTTCGCGCTGGCCGTGGTGGTCGTCGGAAGGCTGCGGGGCCTGATGGCGCTGATCTCCCTGGCGATCAGCTTCCTGCTGCTGAACTTCTTCATCCTCCCCGCGATCCTCCAGGGTTCGAACCCGCTGGTCGTCGCGGTGATCGGGTCCAGCGCCATCATGCTGATCGCGCTCTATCTCTGTCATGGTCTCTCTGCGCGTACGTCCGTGGCGGTGCTCGGCACGCTGATCTCTCTGTTGCTGATCGGCGTTCTCGGGTCGCTGTTCATCGGCTGGGCGGCGCTGACCGGCAACACGGACGACAACACCGGGCTCATCCACGGCCTGTATCCGTCGATCGACATGAGCGGTCTGCTGCTCGCCGGCGTCATCATCGGTTCGCTCGGTGTCCTCGACGACGTGACGGTCACGCAGACGTCGGCGGTCTGGGAGCTGCACGAGGCCAACCCGACGATGGGCCGGCGCGGGCTGTACCGCGCGGGCATCCGCATCGGCCGCGACCACATCGCCTCGGTCGTCAACACACTCGTGCTCGCCTACGCGGGCGCCGCGCTGCCCCTGCTCCTGCTGTTCTCCATCGCGCAGAGCGGGGTGGGGACGGTCGCCAACAGTGAGTTGGTCGCGGAGGAGATCGTGCGCACGCTGGTCGGCTCGATCGGCCTGGTGGCGTCCGTGCCGGTCACCACGGCCCTCGCCGCTCTCGTCGTCTCGGCCGACCGGACGGCCGCGCGGCCCGCGGGGGCGACTCCTGGTGGGGACGCGGC
The DNA here is from genome assembly GCF_042717365.1 of Streptomyces sp. NPDC058534. Taxonomy (NCBI): domain Bacteria; kingdom Bacillati; phylum Actinomycetota; class Actinomycetes; order Kitasatosporales; family Streptomycetaceae; genus Streptomyces; species Streptomyces sp. NPDC058534. The sequence goes on along the minus strand of NZ_JBHXNW010000006.1, from coordinate 64,819 downwards.
TCCCGTACGCGGCGGGCGCGGCCGTCGCCGCAAGCGCTGATGCGTCCCGGACGAGGCGTCACGCCCCCACCGCGCCTGCCGTAACGGTTCAGCCCGCGCTCTGTTCCTCCGCCAGGATGCGGTCCAGCGCCTCGTCGAGGTGGGTGTCGAAGTCCGCGAGCGCGCCCTCCTGGCCCAGCGGCACCAGCTTGTCGGTGCGGTCGAGGAACGCCACCAGGGGCGCCGCCGAGGAACGGAACAGTGCCTGGTCGGCGCCGACCTGGAGGCGGATCAGCACCTCGGACAGCGGCTCCGGCTCGACCGGTGCGATGCGCACGTCCCCGTCACCGCACGGCCGGCCCACCCCGTCGACCAGTAGCTCCCGGCCGAAGGCCCAGGTCACCGGGGCGTCCCCGGGGAGATGGAAGGTCAACCGCACGGCATAGGGATCACAGGTCGCGTAACGCAGCTCCACCGGAATGCGGAACGAGAGCTCCTCGGACACGAGAAAGCTCATCATGACCTCTGCCTGTACGGACTCGCCCATCGCACACCCGTCATTCGCCGTCGACTGTCCGGGAATCAAACCTCTAACACTGGTGGCATCTTGCTCAACGTACACACCAGATCACAAGGAGTGAGTTTTCAGATACTGATAGAGATCGCGAGTGACCCCAGGAGCCGCCCCACCTCGTCCTGCAGCCGCTCCGCGGCGGGCAGCAGCCGGTCGGCCTGGTGAAGGGGCAGGGAGACGGCCATCGTGGCCACCGTGGTGCCGACGGTGATGGGGATCGCGGCGCATACCGTCCCCAGGGCGTACGCCTGGCGTTCGGTCACCGGAGTCGTCCGCCCCATGCGTTCCAGGCGTCTCAGCAGGGCATTGCCATCACGCACCGTGTACGGCGTGAGGGACTGCACCGGATAGCGGTCCAGGTGGTCCCGGCGGGCGTCGTCGTCCAGTTGCGAGAGCAGGCACTGCCCGACGGCGTGCGCGTGCCCGGTCTCGCGGAAGTCCGCCCACTCCTCGACGGCCGGGTTGCCCGGGGTGTCGGAGACGCACATGACCTCGATCTCGCCGTCGCGGTATATGGCGTAGTACACGGGAGCGCCGATCGCGTCGCGCACCCGCGCGAGCGCGTCGGCCACCGTGCTGCGACGTTTCTGCGCGGCCCCGCTGCTGCTCAGCCGCTCTGCGGCCTCGCCGAGGAAGAACAGCCCCTTCTCCCGGCGCAGGTAGCCCTCGTGCACCAGGGTGCGCAGCAGGTGGTACGCCGTGGGGAGCGCCAGCCGGGTCTCCCGGGCCAGCTGCTTGGCGGGGGCTCCGTACTCGTGTTCCGCGACGCACTCCAGAAGACGCATCGCCCGCTGGACGGAACCGATGAGGGTCGCCGAGGGCGGGTCGGCGGACGGGGGCGGGGGTGGTGGTGTCCGTGGCGTCGAGTAGGGCTGCACGGGCAGGGCGTGCAGCGATGCGAATGCGGTGTCAGCCGTGGCCAAGGGTCACTCCCGGGAACGCGAGGAGGCCGTCCGTGCGGGGAACACGGGTGGGGTGTACGCCGTTCGCGAGGTCGCCCCCGCGTGGAGTTCCGGACTCTAACCGCCGGTCACCGCCCGCCGACGGCCCCTCCGGGAAACTTCCCTCGCGCGAGGGAACCGGTGGTTCCCGTTACCGCCACCGGTGTCCCACGGCTCTCACCAGTCGCTGCGCGAGGACGAACTCGACATGAACTTGCGCACGACGTAGATCAGTCCGCCGACGAGCGCGACGAAGACCAGCAGCTTGAACAGCAGTCCGATCACGAACCCGACCACGCTGGCGATCAGCCCGCCGAACACGACCAGGGCGATGACCGGCACCGCGATCCACTTCACCCACCACGGCAGTCCCGTGAAGATCTCTCGCATGGCCCTCGTCCTTACCTTCCACCCGTTCGGGGACCGGGCCTTGTGGGGGCCGGTCTCCCGCTGGGAATCCTCTGATGTCCTGCACTCGATGCTAGGGCCGCGAAGGCCCCGGCAGGGCGCACGCATCCCTTGTCTCCCCCTGACCGTTCCCCTAGGGAACCCCAGGGTGGGGACTCAGCTCTCGGGCGGAGAGAACACCACGAGAACCCGCAGGTCCTCGCTGATGTGGTGGAACTTGTGGGCGACCCCGGCCGGGACGTAGACCACACTGCCGCGGGCGACCTGGGTGGTCTCCATGCCCACGGTGATCGCGGCCCGCCCGCTCACCACGAAGTACACCTCGTCCTGCGCGTGCGGGTTCTGCGGATCGGATGTGCCCGCGTCGAGGGCGTACAGGCCGACCGACATGTTCCGCTCGCGCAGGAACTGCAGGTAGGCACCGTCGTTGGCGGCGCGCTCCGCCTCCAGTTCGTCCAGCCGGAATGCCTTCATCGCCTCGACCGCCCCTGCCTCACCGTTCGTTTCCGATCGCGTCTGCCACGATCAGACACATGAAGAATTTCCTAGTCAAGACGATCGCCAACGCGGGCGCCCTCGCGGTCGCCGTATGGCTGCTCGACAAGATCACCCTGACCGGGGGCAGCACCGGTGAGAAGGCCGTCACGCTGATCGTGGTCGCGCTGGTCTTCGGCCTGGTGAACATGCTGGTGAAGCCGATCGTGCAGGTGCTCACCTTCCCCCTGTTCATCCTGACCCTCGGTCTGTTCACGCTGGTGGTCAACGCGCTCATGCTGCTGCTCACCTCGTGGGTGGCCGACAAGCTCGACGTGAGCTTCCACGTCGACGGCTTCTGGACCGCCGTCCTGGGCGGTTTGATCATCTCGATCGTTTCCTGGGCCCTCAACGCGTTCCTGCCCGACGGGGACCGGTCGCGATGACCTACCGCGTCTGCTTCGTGTGCACGGGCAACATCTGCCGTTCCCCGATGGCCGAGGCCGTCATGCACCCGCGCGGGGACAACGC
>NZ_JBHXNW010000006.1:56909-61902 GCF_042717365.1 Streptomyces sp. NPDC058534 | reverse complement strand
GGGTTCAGGACCCAGGGGCGTGCCCGCGTCGTGCGAAGGTGAAGAAGCGTGGCGTGGGGGGCCGGGGCGCGGGGCGGGGTGGCCCGGCCGGCCGCACCCACACCAGCGGCACCCCCGCCCCCCCGCCCCCACGCCGGGCTCGACGGCCTGGTGGCGGCCGACAGCGCCGGCACCGGTGGCTGGCACGAGGGCGAGGGGGCCGATCCGCGCACCGTGGCCGTCCTGGCGGAGCACGGCTACGACCTCGGCCACAGCGCCCGGCAGTTCCAGCAGTCCTGGTTCTCCCGCCTCGACCTCGTGATCGCCCTCGACGCCGGCCATCTGCGGGCCCTGCGCCGTCTGGCGCCCACGGAGGAGGACGCGGCCAAGGTGCGCCTGCTGCGGTCCTACGATCCCGCCGCCGACGGCGGTGACCTGGACGTTCCGGATCCGTACTACGGGGGCGCGGACGGCTTCGAGGAGTGCCTTGAGATGGTGGAGGCGGCGAGCGGCGGACTGCTCGCCGCGGTACGCGAGCAAGTGGAAGGACGGGCGGCATGAGCGATTCCGCTACGAACGGCGAGCCCGGCGGGCACGGGCCGGGGACGCCCACCGGCGCCGGCGACGGCACGCGCGCGGTGCGGGCCGGGCTGCCCGAGCCCGTCAAGCACGAGCCGACCCTGCCCGGTCCGGTGTTCGCCGCCCACTTCCATCTGCCGGGCGAGCCGACCGGCCCGTACACCTACGGCCGTGACGAGAACCCGACCTGGACGCATCTGGAACGGGCCATCGGCGAGCTGGAGTCTCCGGGGCGGGCCGGCGTCGAGACGCTCGTGTTCGCCTCCGGCATGGCCGCGATCTCGTCGGTGCTCTTCTCGCAGTTGCGCGCCGGGGACGTGGTCGTCCTGCCCGACGACGGCTACCAGGTGCTGCCGCTGGTCCGCGCCCAGCTGGAGGCGTACGGCATCGAGGTGCGCACCGCGCCGACCGGCGGGGACGCCCAGCTCGACGTCCTGGACGGGGCGAAGCTGCTGTGGATCGAGACGCCGTCCAACCCCGGTCTCGACGTGTGCGACGTACGACGGCTCGTCGAGGCGGCCCACACGCGCGGCGCCTTGGTCGCCGTCGACAACACCCTCGCCACACCGCTCGGGCAGCGCCCGCTGGAGCTCGGTGCCGACTTCTCCGTCGCCAGCGGCACCAAGCAACTCACCGGCCACGGAGACGTCCTCCTGGGGTACGTGGCCGGCCGCGACGCCGAGGCGATGACCGCCGTACGGCGCTGGCGCAAGATCGTCGGCGCGATCCCCGGCCCCATGGAGGCCTGGCTGGCGCACCGTTCGATCGCCACCCTCCAACTACGGGTCGACCGGCAGAACGCCACCGCGCTCAAGGTTGCCGAGGCTCTCCGGGCGCGGCCCGAGGTCACCGGCCTGCGGTACCCGGGGCTGCCCGACGACCCCTCGCACAAGATCGCCTCGCAGCAGATGCTGCGCTATGGGTGCGTCGTCTCCTTCACGCTGGCCACGCGCGCGCGTGCCGATCGTTTTCTCGACGCGCTGCGGCTGGTGGAGGGTGCGACGAGCTTCGGCGGGGTGCGGTCCACGGCCGAGCGGCGCGGACGCTGGGGCGGCGACGCGGTGCCGGAGGGCTTCGTGCGGCTCTCGGTCGGCGCGGAGGACCCCGAGGACCTGGTGGCCGATCTGCTGCGCGCACTGGACGAAACGGCGGACTGAACCCGCCGTACGACGGCCGTACGACGGACGGTCCGAGCCTCCCCCCTCGTGGCTCGGACCGTCCTCCGGTTCCGCGCGCGAAGAACCGCGCGACCAAGGCTAGTTGACTCTGTGTCAGTGTCCAATCACAGTAGCGACAGCGACCTATCGACATATTTATAGTTGGCCACGCCGGGGGCCGGAGAAGATCCGAAGAGGGGGCATTCCGTGGATCTGGCCTTGCTGCGCACCTTCGTCACCGTGCACCGGGCCGGTTCCTTCACGCGCGCGGCAGCCCTGCTCGGCCTCTCACAGCCCGCCGTCACCTCGCAGATCCGCACGCTGGAGCGCCAGCTCGGCCGCCCGCTGTTCCTGCGCCAGGCCCGCGGCGTGACCCCGACGACCATCGGCGACGAACTCGCGCACAAGGCCGCACCTCATCTCGACGCCCTCGTGGAGATCGCCGAAACGGGTCTCCAGGACGGCTCCTCCCTGCGGACCCTGCATCTCGCCGGGCCGCCCGAGTTCACCGCCGAGCGGGCGCTGCCCGCCCTCACCGAGCTCACCGGTGAGGACGGACAGGGCTTCGCGCTGCGCGCCTTGTTCGGGAACGCCGAGGAGACCCTGGAGGGGCTGGCCGCCGGACATCATGATCTGGCCATCGGCACGGCACATCCCCGGGGCGTGCTGCTCACGGCGACTGCGCTCTGCGACGAGGAACACGTCCTGGTGGCCGCGCCCCACTGGGCGGAGCGAGCGGGCGCCGAGAAGCCCCACAGCGCCGACGCGCCCGCGCTGGAGCGCGTACCCGTGGTCGAGGTGCACGAGTCGCTGCCCTTCGTCGCCCGTTACTGGGCGTCCGTCTTCGACGCCCGCCCGGCCGCACCCGGAACGGTCATCGCCCCCGACCTGCGCGCCGTTCTCGCCTGCACGGTCGCCGGCGCGGGTCTCGCCGTACTGCCCCGCTATCTGTGCGCACCGGCGCTGGAACGCGGTGACGTGGTCGCACTGCACGACCCGGCGGTACCGCCGCTGCGGACGTACTTCCTGGTGGTGCGGACCGGCACGTTGGCGATGCCGCACATCGCGCGGGCCCACGAGTGGCTGCTGCGCGCGGCGGCCGACTGGAACTGAGCCGACGGGCTCGCGAGCTGTGGGTGCGCGGCAATGTTTCACGTGGAACCAACCGGGCCACATTTCTCCCATGACCGTCCGACCCGTGGTCAAGCGCACCGCTCGCGCCGTTCTCCTGGACCGCGATCACTTGATCCTGATCAAGCGCACCAAGCCTGGTGTCGATCCCTACTGGGTCACTCCCGGAGGCGGGGTCGAGCCCGAGGACGCCACCGTCGTGGACGCCCTGCACCGCGAGGTGTACGAGGAACTCGGCGCCAAGATCACCGATGTCGTCCCCTGCTTCGTGGACACGGTGGAGCACATCGGCGAGGACGGCGGTGCGACCGGCGTGAAGGTGCAGCACTTCTTCGTCTGCCATCTGGGGTCGATGGACCCGGCCCTGCGGCACGGGCCCGAGGTCGACGAGCCCGCCGGCGAGTACGAGATCGTCCGGGTGCCGTTCACCCGGGTCGGGATCGCCTCGGTCCACCTGGTGCCGCTGTCGCTGCGGCACTATCTGGACGGCAACATCGAAGGGGTGCGGGCTCTGCACGCCCCCGACCTCGGCTGAGCCGCTCAGGCCACGACATGGCCAAAAAGCTTGCCCGTTCCACCGGAAACGGGTGGACGCGGACGGTCGCTGTCGGACAGCCTGACCTGCGTGCCGACACCTTCCCTCGCCTCCGCTCCGATCCGCCGTCTGACGCTCCGCGATCTCACCGCCTGCGCCGACCTGTCCGAGGACCGGGGGTGGCCGCGCGAGGAGCACAAGTGGGGGTTCCTCCTCACCGCCGGGAAGGGGTACGGCATCGACGATCCCGGCGGCGGCCTCGTCGCCGCCTGCACCGTCACCGAGTACGGCCCGCACGGCCGGCCCTCCCTGGCCGCCATCGGCATGGTGCTGGTGGCCGAGCGGCACGCCCGCCAGGGCGTCGGACGCAGGCTGATGCGCCATGTCGTCTCCGAGCTGGGCACCACCCCGCTGACCCTGCACGCGACCCCGTACGGCCGGCCGCTCTACGAGGAGCTCGGCTTCAAGGTCACCGGCCGGGCGGAGATGGTCCGCGGGCGTTTCACCCCGGTCGGGCCCGAGCCCGGGATCGCCACGCGGGCGGCCACCGCCGAGGACCTCACCACGATCGTCCGGCTCGACGAGGAGGTGTTCGGCGCCGACCGCACCCATATCGTCACGCGGCTGCCCGCCTTCGCGGACCAGCTGCGGGTCGCCGAGGAGGACGGCCGGATCATCGGGTACGCCGCGGCCTGGCCGAACATGGACACCCACGTCGTGGGCCCGCTGATCGCCCGGGACACCGAGACGGCCAAGGCGCTGATCGGTTCCCTGGCCGCCCGCACCGACCGCCCGCTGCGCACGGACATCGAGGCACGCCACGAGGGGCTGCTGGCCTGGGCGCGGGAGCGCGGCCTGGCGGTGGTCGCCCCGAACGCCGTGATGACGTACGGCATCACCGAACTGCCCGGGGACTGGAACCGGCGGTTCGCGCCGCTGACGGTGGCGGCGGGCTGACCCGCGGCAACCTGACCGCGTGGGGGGAGCGGCGATGACCGCCTGCCGTCAGGCGAGGGCCTTCACGGCGGCCGAGGCGAAGCCGTGGTCCTGGTCGGGTGCGCCACCGCCCACTCCGATCGCGCCGATCAGCCGGCCCTCGCGGTGCACGGGCACGCCGCCCGCGATGAACAGCAGGGGCCGGTCGAGTGCCGTGGGCAGGGTGTGGAAGAGCCCTCCGGGCTGAACGGCGTCGACGAGGTCGGCGGTGGGGGCGTTCAACTGGAGCGCCGTGTAAGCCTTGCGGGTGCTGGTCTCGCCGGAGATCAGGACGGCACGGTCGTCGCGCCGGAAGGCGAGCAGGTGGCCGCCCGCGTCGAGGACGGTGACGCTGACGGTCACCTCGGCGGCCTCGGCGGCGTGGTGGGCGGCGGTGGCGAGGGCTTCGGCATCCTGGATCGTCAGCGGGGCGACAGCGGTGGTGCTCATGGGGTTTCTCCTTGGTCGGTGCCCGATGGGGCGGTGGGTGGCGCGAGGGCGCGGTGGTGGCGCGGGGGCGCGGTAGCGGTGCGCTTCGGCGCCCGGTGCGGTGCTGTGCGCGCCGGGGCGGGGGGAGCCGCGGGGGGGGGGGGGGCGCCGGGCCCCCCCCCCCCCCCCCGCCCGCCCGGCGCCGGTG
>NZ_JBHXNW010000006.1:54492-56899 GCF_042717365.1 Streptomyces sp. NPDC058534 | reverse complement strand
GGTGGGGGGGCCGGGCCCTGGCCCCGCACCCCTCGGCCCGGGTCGGTCAGTGGTGGACGGCCGCGGCTCGCTGTTCCGCGGACGCGGCGCCCGCGACGACCGCGGTCGGGGCGCCCTCGCGGCGTTCAAGGGCGGCCGAGAGGACGGCGAGGAGCAGGGCGGCGGCGGCCAGCACGGCACCGACCCAGTTCGGGGCGGTGTAGCCGAAGCCGGCGCCGATGACCACGCCCCCGAGCCAGGCGGAGAGCGCGTTGCCGAGGTTGAAGGCGCCGATGTTCACGGCCGAGGCCAGCGTCGGGGCGCCGTGCGCGTGGTCCAGGACGCGCTTCTGCAGCGGCGGCACGGTGGCGAAGCCCAGGGCGCCGATGAGGAAGACGGTCACGGCGGACGCGATCTTGTCGTGCGCGGTGAGGGTGAAGAGGGCCAGTACGACGGCCAGGGCGCCCAGGGAGACGTACAGCATCGGCATCAGGGCGCGGTCGGCGAACTTTCCGCCGACGAGGTTGCCGCCGACCATGCCGAGGCCGAAGAGGACCAGCAGCCAGGTGACGGAGCCGTCCGCGAACCCCGCGACGTGGGTCATCATCGGCGCGATGTAGGTGATGGCCGCGAAGACGCCGCCGAAGCCGAGGACGGTCATGGCCATCGCCAGCAGGACCTGGACGTTCTTGAAGGCGGCCAGTTCGTGCCGCAGCCGCACGCCCTCAGGCTTGGGCACGTCGGGGACCAGCTTGGCGACACCGGCCAGGCCGACGACGCCGAGCGCGGCGACTACGGCGAAGGTGACGCGCCAGCCGGCGGACTGCCCGATGAGCGTGCCCAGCGGGACGCCGACGACGTTGGCGACGGTCAGACCGGTGAACATCATCGCGATGGCACCGGCCTTCTTGTGCGGGGCGACCAGGTCGGCCGCGACGACCGAGCCGATGCCGAAGAAGGCGCCGTGGGCGAGGGACGCGACCACGCGGCCGATCAGCATGACGGAGAAGGCGGGAGCGAGGGCGGAGAGCAGGTTGCCGACGATGAACAGGCCCATCAGCAGCATCAGCATCCGCTTGCGCGGGACCTTGGTGCCGAGGACGGTCATCAGCGGGGCGCCGAACATCACGCCGAGCGCGTATCCGGTCACCAGGAAGCCGGCGGTGGGGATGGAGACCCCGTAGTCGCTCGCGACCTGGGGCAGCAAGCCCATGATCACGAACTCGGTGGTTCCGATACCGAAGGCCCCGATCGCGAGGGCCAGAAGCGCGAGAGGCATGGAGGGGTACACCTTCCCAGACGATTGCAGGAGCGCTTTACGTGCGTCCACAATAATTGCATACGCGGGCTATATGCAAACGCAGACTATTGCACGCCTGGTCTACCCTGGTCTCAGCCGCTTCGGGACGGAGGAACCACATGACAGCGACGGACCCCGCGCTCACCGCCCTCTCCCAGGGCTGGTGCGCACTCTCCCTGCTGCACGGGAGGATCGAGGCCCACATCGAGCGCGCGCTGCAGGCCGGGCACGACCTGAGCGTGCGCGAGTACTCCCTGCTCGACGTGCTGAGCCGGCAGCACGACGGCGACGGAGGGCATCTGCAGATGAAGCAGGTCGCCGACGCCGTCGTTCTCAGCCAGAGCGCGACGACGCGCCTGGTCACCCGGCTCGAGGACCGCGGGCTGCTCGAGCGCTACCTGTGCCCCACCGACCGTCGCGGCATCTACACCAACGTCACCACGGCCGGCCTCAAGCTGCTGGACGAGGCCCGGCCCACCAACGACGCCGCGCTGCGCGAGGCTCTCGACGAGGCAGCCGCCAACCCCGACCTGGCCCCCCTGGTCCGAGCCGTGGAGACCCTCAAGGCGCCGGTGCCCGCCTAGCCCGACTCGGAGCGCGGCCCCCAGACTTAGAGTGCGGTCATGGCAGATCTTGAAATACGCCGCACCATCGCCGCCGACATCCCCGCGGTCGTCGCGATGCTCGCCGACGACCCCTTGGGTGCTCAGCGTGAATCACCGGACGACCTGGGCCCCTATCTGACCGCGTTCGAACGGCTCGACGCCGATCCGAACCAGCATGTGGTCGTCGCGGTCCGCGACAGCCGTGTCGTCGGCACCCTCCAGCTGACGATTGTCCCCGGCCTGTCCCGGCGCGGCGCCACCCGGTCGATCATCGAGGGTGTACGCATTCACGCCGACGAGCGCGGCAGCGGCCTGGGCACACAGCTCATCGAGTGGGCGATCGACGAGTCCCGGCGACAGGGATGCCAGCTGGTGCAGCTCACGTCCGACAAGACCCGCACCGACGCCCACCGCTTCTACGAGCGCCTGGGCTTCTCGTCCTCGCACACGGGGTTCAAGCTCCAGCTTTGAGCGGGGCGCTCCCATCCGGAGTGTCCGACGGCTGTGGGGCCCTGTTTCACGT
>NZ_JBHXNW010000006.1:47616-54482 GCF_042717365.1 Streptomyces sp. NPDC058534 | reverse complement strand
CGTCCTTGTTTGAAGAGGTCTCTGTTTGTGGGGGTCCGCGCCCGCCTCTTGGGGGCGCGGGGGGGTGGCGTTGAAAATCTACCCCCCCCCACCCCCCACAGCCGTCGGACTACGCCTAGCCGATCCCTCGCCAGCCCTCCGGATCCACCCCGCCCGGCACAGGGGAACCCGCGTCGTACGGCTGGCGCGTGAAGACGAACGATCCCAGGTCCAGGTGGCTCAGGCTTCCGTCCGGACGCCGTACCGCCTGCAGCAGCTCCCCGGCGTAGTAGCCCTCCAGGCCCGTCCAGCTCCCGTCACCGTTCGCCCGGAAGCGCGATCGGCGGCCCTGGCCCGACAGGGGCTCCAGCGACAATCCCCCGTCGGAGGTCAGCCGCAGGGCGAAGGCGTGCGTTCCCCAGTACCACTGCCCGGCCAACTCCAGTACGGAGGCGTCGGCCTGCGGCAGCGGACGCCACGGTTCGGGGATCCGGGGTTCCGCCTCCGCGACGATGCGCACGAGGTCGGCACCCACCCCGGCGATCAGCGGTCCGGAGGTGCAGTTGGTCAGCACCACCGCGGCGACGTCGTCCTCCACGGCGATGGTGAGGTTGGCCAGAAAACCCGGCAGGGAGCCGGAGTGCCCCACGAGCAGTCGCCCGTCCCGGTGCTGGATCTGCAGTCCCAGGCCGTACGCGGCGCCGTCCACGACGTCCGCCGCCTCGACCGCCGCGGCGGGGGCCCGCATCTCCCGGACGGTGTCCGCGCCCAAGACCCGGTCGTCCCCCGTCGTCAGAAAGACGGCGAACCTCGCCAGATCCCCGGTGGTGGACCAGAGTTGACCGGCCGGGGCCATCCTGCCGAGATCCTCGGCAGGTTCGGGCAGCATCACGTCCGCCCACGGATGCACCGCCCAGCCACCCGCGTGCGGAGCGCTCGGGCGCGTGGCCGTGCGTTCCAGCCCCAGCGGTTCCAGCACCTCCCGCCGCAGCACGTCCTCCCACGAGGCGCCGCGGAGCTCCTCGACCAGCGCACCGAGCAGGGTGTAGCCGGGGTTGGAGTAGTGGTGCCGGCGGCCCACCGGGTGCAGCAGCGGTCGCTTGCCCAGCACGTCGGCGAGCTCGGGCCGCAGTGATCCCGGCGTCCGCTCCCACCACGGCGCGGGCGACTCGGCGGCCAGTCCACCCGAGTGGGCCAGCAGTTCGGCGATCGTGGCCTCGCCCGCCCCGGTACCCGGCAGGTGCTTCTCCAGGGGATCCCCGAGGTCGAGCAGGCCCTCGTCACGCAGCCGCAGGACGAGAACAGCCGTGAACGTCTTGGTGATCGAGCCGATGCGGTACTGCACGTTCTCGTCGGGGCCGTGCCCGTCGACCGAGGTCCGCGCACCGTGCCACATGGTCCGCCCGTCCCGGACGACCGCCGCCACGAGCGAGGGCGTGCGCCCCTCGGCCTGTGCCACGGCGATCCGGTGCAGCAACTGCCGACGGGTGGCGGGAAGCAGTTCATCCTGAGGTGTCGTCATACCCCCAGTCCACCGCCCCGGACGGTCCGCGTCGAGCCGATTAAGTCGCGGCCCGTGGCCGGCGCGGCATGATCGGCCGCGCGTCACTTGGCAATGCGGGCTTCGATGCCGTCGAGCAGAAAGTCGAGGCCCGTCCGGAAGGTCTCGTCGGCGTCCAGGTGGGCGGCATCGCGCACCACCGTGGCCAGCGCGGGGAATCGGCCCGTGGCGAAGGTCCGCTCCAGATAGGGACCGAGTGAGGCCTGCCAACGCTTCTCGTCCATCCCGGTGGCCCGCTCGGCACGCCGCTCGGCGATCTCCCGGCGCACTGCCCCGATCACGTAGGCGTCGACCGCGGTGACCACCGGCATGACTGCGTCCACGTCGACGCCGTCCAGCGCGGCCACCACGGCCTCGCCCCTGGCCAGCGCGTGCGGCCCGAGCTGCGGTCGTCCACCGAGCAGGTCGGCGAGCCATTCGTGCTCGTGAGCCGCCCGCCGGGTGGTTTCGGCAAGGGACCGCAGCACCTCCCGCCAACTGTCTCCGACCGGCCGGATCTCGGCGTGGACCGCGTCGACCATCAGGTCGAGCAACTCCTCCTTGCCGGCGATGTAGCCGTACAGCCGCATCGGCCCCACGCCCAGCGCGGTGGCGACCTTGCGCAGCGACACCGCCTCCAGGCCGTCCGCGTCGGCCAGCCGGATCGCCGCTCGCACGATCTTCTCCCGGTTCAGCGGGGCCGGCACGGGTCGATTCGGCGGCTCCGGCCTCTCCCACACCAACATGCCGCTAACCGTACATCGCATGGAGCGATACAGTGTATCGACCAGTACGGCGTATCGATAAAGGAGGGACAACCATGACCATCGCCATCGTCGGAGCCGGCCTCGGCGGCCTGGCGTTCGCCCGTGTGCTGCACGTGAACGGCATAGACGCGGTCGTCTACGAGCGTGAATCGTCACGCGTCGCACGCGGTCAGGGCGGCATGCTGGACATCCACTCCGGCCAGCGGGCGCTGCGCGAGGCCGGTCTGATCGACCAGTTCCACGTGATCGCCCGGGGTGAAGGCCAGGACATGCGCCTTCTCAAGCCGGACGGCACCCTGCTCCTCCAGGAGGACACATCCGACGACGCCCCACTCGATCGACCCGAGGTGGACCGCGCCGATCTGCGCGACCTGCTGCTGGACTCCCTCCCCGACGGCACGGTGCGCTGGGGGCACGCGTTCAGGACCGCCGATGACGGCCTGATGCACTTCGCCGACGGCGGCAGTGCCACGTATGACCTGCTGGTCGGCGCGGACGGCGCGCAGTCCCGGGTCCGCGCGCTGCTCACCGAAGCCCGTCCGTCGCACATCGGCCAGAACATCGTCGAGGTCGGCATTCCCGACATCGACCGCACGCATCCCGACCTCGCGGCGATGGTCGGGCGCGGCAACTACTGGGTGCTCGGCGACGGTCTGTCCCTGGCGGCCCAGCGCAACGGCGACGGCCGCGTTCGCATCGGCCTCAGCTTCTACAACACCGCCGAGGACTGGTTCGCCACCAGCGGGATCCCGTTCGACGACCCGGCCGCCGCCCGGGCGCGGCTGATCGGGCTGCTGCCCGGCTGGGACGCACGGTTCACCGCGCTGATCGCGGCCTGCGACGACACGGTCGTGCCGCGGCCGATCACCACTCTCCCGGTCGGCCTGACCTGGCCGTCGAGGCCGGACGTCACGCTGCTCGGCGATGCCGCTCACCTGATGCCGCCGGTGGGAGAGGGCGCCAACATGGCGCTGCTCGACGGCGCCCTGCTCGGCCTCGCGGTGGCCGCGCACCCGGACGACTTCGGCGCCGCCGTCGGAGCATACGAACGCGAGATGTTCGAACGCACGAGCGCCGCCGCCCGGATGTCCGCCGACATGCACGAACTGCTGACGTCACCGGACGCCGCCCAGAAGATGCTCGCGTTCTTCCAACCGGGCTGAAAGACCTGCGCTCAGGTCTGTGCCATATCCACGAACCGCGAGTAGTGGCCCTGGAAGGCGACCGTGATCGTCGCTGTCGGACCGTTACGGTGCTTGGCCACGATCAGGTCGGCCTCGCCCGCGCGCGGGGACTCCTTCTCGTAGGCGTCCTCGCGGTGCAGCAGAATGACCATGTCGGCGTCCTGCTCGATCGAACCGGACTCACGCAGGTCCGAGACCATCGGCTTCTTGTCGGTTCGCTGCTCGGGACCACGGTTCAGCTGGGAGAGCGCGATGACCGGGACCTCCAGCTCCTTCGCCAGGAGCTTGAGGTTGCGCGACATGTCCGAGACTTCCTGCTGACGGCTCTCGGCGCGCTTGGAGCCGCCGGACTGCATCAGCTGGAGATAGTCGATGACCACCAGCCTGATGTCGTTGCGCTGCTTGAGACGGCGGCACTTGGCACGGATCTCCATCATCGACAGGTTCGGGGAGTCGTCGATGTAGAGCGGGGCCGCCGAGACGTCCGGCATCCGGCGGGCCAGGCGGGTCCAGTCGTCGTCCGTCATGGTGCCGGAACGCATGTGGTGCAGTGCGACGCGGGCCTCGGCGGACAGCAGGCGCATCGCGATCTCGTTGCGCCCCATTTCGAGCGAGAAGATGACGCTCGGCAGATTGTTCTTGATCGACGCCGCGCGCGCGAAGTCCAGCGCGAGCGTCGACTTGCCCATGGCGGGGCGCGCGGCGATGACGACCATCTGACCGGGGTGCAGGCCGTTGGTCAGCGAGTCGAAGTCCGTGAAGCCCGTGGGCACACCGGTCATCTCGCCGCTGCGCGACCCGATCGCCTCGATCTCGTCGAGCGCGCCCTCCATGATGTCGCCGAGCGGCAGGTAGTCCTCGCTGGTGCGCTGCTCGGTGACGGCGTAGATCTCGGCCTGGGCGCGGTTGACGATCTCGTCGACGTCGTCGTCGGCCGCGTACCCCATCTGCGTGATCCGGGTGCCGGCCTCCACCAGGCGGCGCAGGACAGCCCGCTCGTGCACGATCTCCGCGTAGTAGGCGGCGTTCGCGGCCGTCGGCACGGTCTGGACGAGGGTGTGCAGATACGAGGCGCCGCCGACCTTGTTGATCTCACCGCGCTTGGTGAGTTCGGCCGCGATCGTGATGGGGTCGGCCGGCTCGCCCTTGGCGTAGACGTCGAGGATGGCCTGGTAGACCGTCTCGTGGGCGGGCTTGTAGAAGTCGTGGCCCTTGAGGATCTCGACGACGTCGGCGATGGCGTCCTTGGACAGGAGCATGCCGCCGAGGACGGACTGCTCGGCGTCCAGGTCCTGCGGGGGAACTCGCTCGAACGACGGTCCGCCGCCGTCCCAGGAGCCGTTGTCCGCGCCGCGCTCGTGCTGTTCGTCGCGGCCGCGGCCTCCGTCACCGCGGCGGCGGGAAGCAGGCAGACGATCACTGGGACCGCTGTCGGCCCACGGGTCGTCCAAGGGCTCGGAAATGCTCACCGAGCCACCTCCTCCCGTCCGTCGAGCGGACCTCGCCGTGCCCCTCATTTCTACGGCACGGCACTGACAAATAAGACGCCCAACTCCGGTTCTGGCGCGTCGGTTTTGTGATGGTTCACAGGGCGACGGACGGAGCGGGCGCCGGACCACCGTAGGCCGGTCGGCACCGTCAGCCAATCTGGTTATCCACAGGCCATGTGGACGACTGGCCAGATGCTGTGGAGAACTCCGCCTAACCTGTGCACGACCCGGTGGACAGCCCTGTGAACAAGCCCGCACCCTGATCAGAGAAGCCACCCTGACCTGCAGCTTCACCGTCCACGGCCTGTGCAGAAGAAAAACTTGCCCGGTCAGTGCAAGATCACTTCGAACGGTACCCAGAAGTACACGGCGCGAGACGATACGTAAGGGCTGCAATGGCTTTGCATCTCTTACCTGTGGACGATTAGATTGGTGCTCATGACACAGGCCCCCGTGCGTCCCCGAACCGTCCGGCGCCGGCACGACCGAGAGATCGTCGCGCTGGCCGTTCCGGCCTTCGGCGCGCTCGTCGCCGAGCCCCTCTTCGTCATGGCCGACAGTGCGATCGTCGGCCATCTCGGCACCGCGCAACTCGCCGGACTCGGGATCGCCTCGGCTCTGCTCACCACAGCCGTCAGTGTGTTCGTCTTCCTCGCCTATGCCACCACGGCGGGCGTGTCCCGACGCGTGGGCGCGGGCGACCTCCAAGCCGCGATCCGCCAGGGCATGGACGGCATCTGGCTGGCGCTGCTGCTCGGAGCCGCCGTCATAGCCGCCGTACTACCCACGGCCCCGTCCCTCGTGGAACTCTTCGGCGCCTCCGACACGGCGGCCCCGTACGCCATCACCTATCTGCGCATCTCCTCCCTCGGCATCCCCGCCATGCTCGTCGTGCTCGCGGCGACCGGTGTCCTGCGCGGACTCCAGAACACCCGGACCCCGCTCTACGTGGCCATCGGCGGCTTCGTCACCAACGCCGTCCTCAACGTCCTGCTCGTCTACGGCGCCGGCCTCGGCATCGCGGGCTCCGCCTGGGGCACCGTCGTCGCTCAATACGGCATGGCCGCGGTGTACCTGTGGGTCGTGGTTCGCGGGGCGCGACGCCACGGGGCGTCCCTGCGTCCGGACGCGGCCGGCATCAGGGCATCCGCTCAGGCCGGGATGCCGCTGCTCGTGCGCACGCTCTCGCTGCGGGCGATTCTCATGATCGCGACGGCCGTGGCGGCCCGCCTCGGCGACGCCGACATCGCGGCCCACCAGATCATCCTGTCCCTGTGGAGCCTGATGGCCTTCGCTCTCGATGCCATCGCCATCGCCGGACAGGCCATCATCGGACGCTATCTGGGTGCCGGAGACGCCCAGGGTGCCCGCGAAGCCTGCCGCAGGATGGTGGAGTGGGGCGTCGCGGTCGGCGTCGTACTCGGTCTGCTCGTGGTGCTCTCACGTCCGGCGTTTCTGCCCTTGTTCACCGGTGACTCCGCGGTCAAGGACGCCGCGCTGCCCGCGCTGGTGATCGTGGCCGTCGCCCAGCCGATCTGCGGAGTGGTCTATGTCCTGGACGGTGTCCTCATGGGCGCGGGTGACGGCCCGTACCTGGCCTGGGCGATGCTGCTGACCCTGGCGGTCTTCACGCCCGCGGCGCTTTTCGTCCCCGTCGTCGGCGGAGGGCTCACCGTGCTGTGGGCGGCCATGACACTGATGATGGCGATGCGTCTGGTGACGCTGTGGCTGCGCACCAGGTCGGGTCGCTGGATCGTCACGGGCGCGACGCGGTGACCGTTTCACGTGAAACACAATGAAGAGGGGGGGGGGGGGGGCCGGGGGGGGGGGGGGGGGCCCCCCACCAACCCGACGCCCCCGGACACCAGGGGGCGCGCGCCCGGCGACCCGCACACCGAGGGGGCGT
>NZ_JBHXNW010000006.1:37479-47606 GCF_042717365.1 Streptomyces sp. NPDC058534 | reverse complement strand
CGGGGGCGGGGCGCGCCCCGCACACTAACACAAACACCACCCTGGGGGGCGCGGCCGCCCCCCGGGCCCGCCCCCCCCCCCCCCCTCTCACATCGCTTCAGCGAGAGCAGAGCGCTCAGGCAGCGACGACCTCGACGCTCACCTTGGCGTCAACCTCGGGGTGCAGACGCACGGACGTCTCGTGAGCACCCAGGGTCTTGATCGGCGAGCCCAGCTCGATGCGGCGCTTGTCGACCTCGGGGCCACCGGCAGCCTTGATCGCCGAAGCGACGTCGGCCGGGGTGACGGAACCGAAGAGACGACCGGCGTCGCCGGAGCGGACGGCCAGACGGACCTTCACACCCTCGAGCTGGGCCTTGACCTGGTTGGCCTGCTCGATGGTCTGGATCTCGTGGATCTTGCGAGCACGACGAATCTGCTCAACGTCCTTCTCGCCACCCTTGGTCCAGCGGATCGCGAACTTCCGCGGGATCAGGTAGTTGCGAGCGTAACCGTCCTTGACGTCGACGACGTCGCCCGCGGCACCGAGGCCGGAGACCTCGTGGGTGAGGATGATCTTCATTAGTCGGTCACCCTTCCCTTATCGCGCGGTGGAGGTGTAGGGCAGCAGCGCCATCTCACGGCTGTTCTTCACGGCCGTGGCGACGTCACGCTGGTGCTGGGTGCAGTTGCCGGTCACGCGGCGGGCACGGATCTTGCCACGGTCGGAAATGAACTTCCGCAGCATGTTCGTGTCCTTGTAGTCCACGTACGTGACCTTGTCCTTGCAGAACGCGCAGACCTTCTTCTTCGGCTTGCGCACAGGCGGCTTAGCCATGATGTCTCTCCTGTGTGATCAAGAAGTGTGGGGTGGAGCCCGCCCTAGAAGGGGGGCTCGTCCGAGTAGCCGCCACCGCCGCCGGAGCCGCTGGAGCCACCGCCCCAGCCGCCGCCCTGCTGGCCGCCACCCTGCTGGCCACCGGCGGGAGCGCCGGCCGCCCAGGGGTCGTCGGCCGGAGCGCCGCCGCCCTGCTGGCCGCCACCGGGGCCGCCGCCCCAGCCGCCGCCACCCTGGCCGCCACCGCCGCCGTAACCGCCCTGGCCACCGCGGCCCTGGCCCGAGGTCTTGGTGACCTTGGCCGTGGCACTGCGCAGGCTGGCGCCGACCTCGTCGACGTCCAGCTCGTAGACCGTGCGCTTGACGCCCTCACGGTCCTCGTAGGACCGCTGCTTCAGCCGGCCCTGCACGATGACGCGCATGCCTCGCTGGAGCGACTCGGCGACGTTCTCCGCCGCCTGACGCCAGACCGAGCAGGTGAGGAAGAGGCTCTCGCCGTCCTTCCACTCGTTGGTCTGGCGGTCGAAGGTGCGGGGGGTCGACGCGACACGGAACTTCGCGACGGCCGCACCGGACGGGGTGAAGCGCAGCTCGGGGTCGTCGACAAGATTGCCGACGACCGTGATGACGGTCTCGCCTGCCATGGGGGTACCTCTCGGCGGGTTTGCTGCTCTGGCTGCTTGGTTGCTGCTACTCGGATCCCGGGATCAGCTGAGCGGAAGGCTCAGTGCATCTCGGGACGGAGGACCTTGGTCCGGAGGACCGACTCGTTCAGGTTCATCTGGCGGTCGAGCTCCTTGACGACCGCAGGCTCGGCCTGCAGGTCGATGACCGAGTAGATGCCCTCGGGCTTCTTCTTGATCTCGTACGAGAGACGACGACGGCCCCAGGTGTCGACCTTCTCGACCTTTCCGCCGCCGTCACGGACGACAGAGAGGAAGTTCTCGATCAGCGGGGAGACAGAACGCTCCTCGAGATCGGGGTCGAGGATGACCATCACCTCGTAGTGACGCATGTGGAACCCACCTCCTTTGGACTCAGCGGCCACGGTCGTTCCGTGGCAGGAGGGTTGCGATGCGTTGGCACCGGTATCAACGAGTAAACCAGGACCCACTGACAATCGGGCCTCCTCCTGGGAGGCGGCCCGGCCCGTGGGAGGCAGCAGACACCAGTGCAGAAGCTACAGAGTACCCGGCCGCGCGCTTGCGGTTGAAATCCGGCCCCGAGGGGACACAATCGATACCCAGCGGATGTGATAGGGCGATGTCACACTGCCTTCGGCAGGAGGTTCCCCATGGCACAGATCATGCGACCGGCGAGGCCCCGGACCGGCCTGCTGGCCACCGACGGCAAACCGCACCCCCTCCAGCACGCGCTTCTGGCCGTGACCCTGCTGCTCGCGGTGCTCGCCCTCGCCACGGCGAGCTTCCGGGGACTGCACGTCCTGACCTCCTGGGCGGGGCTGCTCGGGGTCCTGACCGGCGGATATGGCCAGTACGTCTCCGAGACCACGCGGGAGCGCTTCGGTCTGGTGCTGGGTCTCGGAGCCTCCGCGGCCGGACTGTTCTTCGGCATCTATCACGGCGGACTCATCGGCTGAGCCGTTCGCCGCCCGACCGCCGGACCACCCCTTCCAGCCGTACGCCGGACGGGGCGCTCACAGGGCGCAGTAGGCTTCGCGCGAGAGCCGGAGCCCCTGTACCCATGGGGACACACCAGCCCGAGGAGCGCCCCGAATGAGTCTGACCCTGAGGACCATCAGCCGCGAGCAGCATCTGGCCTACATCCAGAGCCTGCCGGCGGCTAGTCACATGCAGGTCCCGGCATGGGCAGACGTCAAGGCGGAATGGCGCTCGGAGAACCTCGGCTGGTTCGACGACCGGACCGGTGAGCTGGTCGGCGCGGGTCTGGTGCTGTACCGGCAGCTGCCCAAGATCAAGCGCTACCTCGCCTACCTCCCCGAGGGCCCGGTCATCAACTGGTTCGCGCCGAACCTCCAGGAGTGGATGGAGCCCATGCTGGCGCACCTCAAGCAGCAGGGCGCCTTCTCCGTGAAGATGGGCCCGCCGGTGATCATCCGGCGCTGGGACGCCACGTCCATCAAGAAGGGCATCCAGGACCCCGACGTCAAGCGCCTGCGCGACATAGAGGCCGACCACATCGAGCCGCGCGCCTTCGAGGTGGCCGACAAGCTGCGCCGCATGGGCTGGCAGCAGGGCGAGGACGGCGGCGCCGGCTTCGGCGACGTACAGCCCCGCTACGTCTTCCAGGTGCCGCTGGCCAACCGGTCCCTGGAAGAGGTCCACAAGAACTTCAACCAGCTCTGGCGCCGCAACATCAAGAAGGCCGAGAAGGCCGGCGTCGAGGTGGTCCAGGGCGGCTACCACGACCTGGAGGAGTGGCAGCGCCTGTACGAGATCACGGCCGTGCGCGACCACTTCCGGCCGCGTCCGCTGTCGTACTTCCAGCGCATGTGGGCGGCCCTCAACAACGAGGACCCCAACCGCATGCGGCTGTACTTCGCCCAGCACAACGGGGTGAACCTGTCGGCGGCGACCATGCTGGTCGTCGGCGGGCACGTCTGGTACTCCTACGGCGCCTCCGACAACATCGGCCGCGAGGTCCGGCCGTCGAACGCCATGCAGTGGGCGATGCTCCGCGACGCCTACGCCCTCGGCGCGACCGTCTACGACCTGCGCGGCATCTCCGACTCCCTGGACGAGAGCGACCACCTCTTCGGTCTGATCCAGTTCAAGGTGGGTACGGGCGGTCAGGCGGCCGAGTACCTCGGCGAGTGGGACTTCCCGCTGAACAAGCTGCTCCACAAGGCGCTCGACATCTACATGTCGCGCCGCTGACCCCGCACCCCTCCCTCATCCCGCACCTCTGACAGCCACGAGAAAGGTCCCAGGTCCGGCCATGGCGCTCACGCTCTACGTCGACACCGCGCGCTGGCGGGCGCACCACAAGCACGTGCAGGAGCAGTTCCCCGGGCTGGTCCCGGTCTGCAAGGGCAACGGCTACGGCTTCGGACACGAGCGGCTGGCGGACGAGGCCACGCGGCTCGGCTCGGACGTACTGGCCGTCGGCACCACGTACGAGGCGGCCCGGATCAAGGACTTCTTCGGTGGTGACCTGCTGGTCCTGACGCCGTACCGGCGCGGTGAGGAGCCCGTTCCGCTGCCCGACCGCGTCGTGCGCTCGGTGTCGTCCATCGACGGCGTGTACGGCCTCGTCGGCGCCCGTGTGGTCATCGAGGTGATGTCCTCGATGAAGCGGCACGGCATCAGCGAGCAGGACCTGCCCCAGCTGCACGCCGCCATCGAGAACGTCCGGCTGGAGGGCTTCGCCATCCACCTGCCGCTCGACCGTACCGACGGCTCGGACGCCGTCGAGGAGGTCATCGGCTGGATGGACCGGCTGCGCGCGGCCCGGCTGCCGCTGCACACCATGTTCGTCAGCCACCTCAAGGCCGATGAACTGGCCCGGCTCCAGCAGCAGTTCCCGCAGACCCGGTTCCGCGCCCGGATCGGCACGCGGCTGTGGCTCGGCGACCACGAGGCGACCGAGTACCGCGGTGCGGTCCTGGACGTCACGCGGGTCGCCAAGGGCGAGCGCTTCGGCTACCGGCAGCAGAAGGCCGCCTCGGACGGCTTCCTGGTGGTCGTGGCGGGCGGTACGTCGCACGGTGTGGGTCTGGAGGCCCCGAAGGCGCTGCACGGCGTCATGCCACGGGCCAAGGGCGTCGCCCGGGCCGGCCTCGCCACGGTCAACCGCAACCTCTCGCCGTTCGTCTGGAGCGGCAAGCAGCGCTGGTTCGCGGAGCCGCCGCACATGCAGGTGTCGATCCTGTTCGTGCCCTCGGACGCGGCGGAGCCCACGGTGGGCGACGAGCTGGTGGCCCATCTGCGGCACACCACCACGCAGTTCGACCGCATCCTCGACCGCTAGCGCACCGGCCGCGGCCCACGCACCGGCCGTACACGGCGTCTCCGTGTACGGCTCTTCTCCGTGTACGGCCCCGCACGCGTTCACTCAGAGCGAACCGCCGGTCTGTCGTCGCGTGCCCCACTTCACCCGTGGGCCCTCGAACCGGGCCGCGTACTGCTCGGCCTGAGCAGCAGGACCCAGGACGAAGACGTCCTCGGCGCCGTCGAGCACGCCGCCCGACGGGTCGTCGTCGCCCGTCCGCCGGACCGGGTCCCGGTCCGGCATCAGGATGTCGCGCACCACCATCACGCAGAGGAACAGCGTTCCCAGCAGGTGCACGGCGATGGCCCAGTGGTAGCCGTCCGTGGGCAGACCCTTGTGGGCGTCGCCGCTGGTCGTGTACGCGAGGTACATCCAGATGCCGAGGAAGTAGGCCACCTCGCACGCCTGCCAGATCAGGAAGTCCCGCCACTTCGGCCGGGCCAGCGCGGCCAGCGGCACCAGCCACAACACGTACTGCGGTGAGTAGACCTTGTTGGTGAGGATGAAGGCCGCCACGATCAGGAAGGCGAGCTGGGCGAACCGCGGACGCCGGGGGGCGGTCAGCGTGAGCGCCGCGACGGCGCCGCAGCACAGCAGCATCAGCAGCGTGGCAAGGGTGTTGACGGTCTCGGTGCTGGGCGGGTTGTCGGTGTTCTGGACCAGGATCAGCCAGAAGGAACCGAAGTCCACGCCGCGTTCCTGGCTGAACGTGTAGAACTTCGACCAGCCGTCGAAGGCGAAGAGCATCACCGGCAGGTTGACCACGAGCCAGGCGCCGGCCGCGCCTCCCAGGGCCTTTCCGAACTCCCGCCATCTACCGGCGCGCCAGCACAGGACGAGCAGGGGGCCGAGGATCAGGAAGGGATAGAGCTTGGCGGCCGTGGCGAGGCCCAGCAGCACGCCGAAGGCCACCGGGCGCTCCCGTGACCACATCAGCATCGCGGCGGCCGTCAGGGCGACCGCCAGCAGGTCCCAGTTGACGGTGGCGGTCAGCGCGAAGGCGGGCGCCAGGGCGACCAGCAGACCGTCCCAGGGGCGCCGGGTGTGCGTGCGGGTGACGCAGACCGCGATGACGGCCGCGCAGACCATGAGCATCCCGGCGTTGACCATCCAGTACCACTGCTCCTGGTCCTGGATGGTGCCGCTGCCCGGCGTGAGCCAGGTCGCGACCTCCATGAACACTCCGGTCAGCACGGGGTACTCCAGGTACTCCATGTCACCGGGGAGCTTGTCGAAGTACGGCACGAGCCCGTCGACGAAGCCACGCCCCTGGTAGAGGTGCGGAATGTCCGAGTAGCAGGCGTGCGTGTACTGGGAACTGGCACCGAAGAACCAGGCCCCGTTGTAGCAGGGTGCCTTCTGGACCAGGCCGAGGGCGAACATGCCGATCGCCACGAGTGCGATCACGCGCACGGGGGTCCACCAGGACGTGCCGAGCAGTGCACGCCGGCCCACAGGGCCGCCGATCAGCTCGCTGCCGGCCGCGGCGACCGTGTCCTCCCTGGTCGGCCGCACCGGGTCCGGCTCGTGCACGCTCGCTGGCGTCGATTCTGCACTGGGCATGGGGCACATCCTGCCGTACGCACCTGGGAACACGCGGGGGCCGCCTCACCCTGGTGGATGCGGCGGCCCCTGTTTCACGTGAAACTTGCGGCCGTTTCACGTGTTTCACGTGAAACAGTCAAGCCGGACTTTTCGGCGACTAGCCGTTCGGACCCCGGATGAATCCGCCGCCGCTGTCGTCCTCTTCCCCGGTTCCACTGGGTGACGTCGAGGGCGATGGACTGTTGCCAGTCCCCCCTGAATCGGTGCCGCCGTTGTCGTTGCCGCCGTTGTTCCCGTCGTCACAGTTGAAATCGAAGGGACGGCAGGACTCGGTCGGCGTGGGGGAGGGGGAGGTCTCGGTCTTGCTGGGCGACGGAGTCGGGGACGGAGTCGTCTCCTCCTCCGTCTTGGAGGGCGAGGGAGTCGGGGTCGGCGACGGGGTGTCGTTGATGACCTCGCCGATGGGCTCGGGCTTCGGGAACTTCTCGGCCTTCTCGCCCTTCATCGCGTCTTCCATGTAGTCCTGCCAGATCACGGACGGGAAGGACGCACCGTGGATCTTCTCCTCGCCACCCGTTCCGTACATCTCCAGGAACGAGCGGTTCTTGATGGTCTCGTCGTCCGGGTAGCGGAACATGCTGATCGCGGTCGACAGCTGCGGGGTGTAGCCGACGAACCAGGCGGACTTGTTGCCGTCCGTGGTACCGGTCTTGCCCGCCACCTCACGACCCTGGAGCTGGGCGTTGGTACCCGTGCCGTCCTCGACGACGGTCTTGAGGACGTCCGTGACGTTGTCCGCGACCTTCGCGGTGAACGCCTGCTTGGTCTCCACCTTGTGCGAGAAGAGCGTGCCGTCCTTGTTCGACACCTTGGTGACCGAGAACGGCGCGCGCTGCTTGCCGCTGTCCGCGAAGGTGGCGTACGAGCCCGCCATACGGATGGCACTCGGGTCCGAGACACCGATGGAGAACGAGGGGTAACCCGCTCCCGCCAGGCTGTCCTCCAGGAGTCCCGCGTCGACCGCGGCCTCCTTGACCTTGTCCAGTCCGACGTCCATGCCGAGCTGGACGAACGCGGAGTTCACCGACTCCCGCATGGCCTCGCGAAGGTCGATCTTGTAGTCGGGCGCCTCACCGACGGAATCCTTGCCGTCGTTCTCCTGGCGCCACTGCTCGCCCTTCTCGTTCTGCCAGATCGACCCGTCGTAGTTCTTGATCTTGAGGTTGTTCTTGCCGCTGTACAGGCTCTTCGGGGAGACGACTGTGCGCTCGTCCTGGGGCTGAGTCTCGGCGCCGTCGGGATCGCGCACGCCCCACTTCATCGCCGCCGCGAGCACGTAGGGCTTGAAGGTCGAACCGACCTGGGCGCCGGTGACGTCGGCGTTGTTGGTGAAGTGCTTGGTGGCGTCCTCACCACCGTAGATGGCCTCGATGGCACCGGTCTCGGGATTCACCGAAGCCCCGCCGAACTGGACGTGGGTGTCCTTCTCAGGGCGCTTCTTGGGGTCGATGTTCTTCTTGTAGACCTTCTGGACGGCCTTCTCGAGCTCGTCGACCTTCTTCTTGTCAAAGGTCGTGTAGATCGAGTAGCCGCCCTTCTCCAGCTGCTGCTCCGACACCACGTCGTTCTTGATCACAGAGGACTTGGCCAGCCTGACGAGGTAGCCGATCTGGCCGCCCAGCTGCGCGTTCGACTCCGGGTTCTGCCATTTGGGGAGATCGGTGAACTTGGCCCGCTCCGCCTGGCTCAGATGCCCGTACTCCACCATCTTGTTGAGGGTGTCCTGCATCTGATTCCTGGCACGATCCTGGTTGGCCTTCGGGGTCGCACCCGTCGGGTCGATCGAGGTCGACCCCGCCGGGTCGTAGTACGTGGCGCCCTTGAGAACCGCCGACAGGAAGGCGCACTGTCCGGCGTTCAGGTCGACGGCGTCCACGTTGAAGTACGCCCGTGAGGCGGCCTGGATGCCGTAGGCACCGCGGCCGTAGTACGCGGAGTTGAGGTAGCCCTCAAGGATGTCGTCCTTGGGCTCCTCGGCACCGACCTTGATCGAGACGAAGATCTCCTTCACCTTGCGGGAGATCGTCTGCGACTGGTCGTTCAGCATCGCGTTCTTCACGTACTGCTGGGTGATGGTGGAGCCACCCTGCGTGTCACCGCCCTTGGCCATGTTGAACACGGCGCGGGCGATGCCCTTGGGGTCGATGCCGCTGTCGGAGTAGAACGTCTTGTTCTCCTGGGAGATGATCGCGTTGCGCATCTCCTTGGGGATCTGGGAGAGGTCGACGCTCTGCCGGTTGCGCTCACCACCCGTGGCGACCATCTGGCTGCCGTCGGCCCAGTAGTAGACGTTGTTCTGCGCCGTGGCCGAATCGTCGACGACGGGGACGCTCACCATGGCGTAGGCGATGCCCGCGGCGGCCACCATGGTGCCGAAGAAGCCGATGCACAGCCCGGAGACGAGCTTCCAGGAGGGCACCCAGCGGCGCCACCCGTCCCGGTCGTAGCGCGGATAGTCGATCATCCGCTTCTTACCGGCCACGGCGGCGGCTCGCCGGCCACCGCGGCCCGGCTCGGCCGCTCTGCGGCGGCCACCGCCCCGCTGTGCCGCGCGCCGGGCTTCGGCGCGACTGCTGTACGGACGCTCCTCGCTCTCCGGACCGTACGAGCCGGACGGAGACCCTGTGGCGTCTCGCGGTGCCGCACGGCGGCCGGAGGACGAGCCGGACTGACCGCGTCGGGCCGCGGCACGTCCGCCTCCCTGCGGCTGCGGCGCTTTGCGACGGTGCTCGCTCATCGAACGACTACTCCTCGGGCAGGCGCACCTTTGCGCACCTGGAAAAGGCGGCTGGTTTCCGGTCCCCCCGAAGTACGGATGCGGCCCCTTCCGCATTCACCCGTACTGCACCAGGGACAGGGACGCCCCAGGGCGTCAGTCGGTTCCCGGTGGTTTGCATGGCGCACAGACTACGCACCGTCAAAACCCCCGAGGCCCGAAGTTCACCTCAAATCAGGCAACTTGCTCACGATGAAACCCTGATGTGATCCCGTTCACCACGCCCCCTCTTGTCGCACGCGCAACCTCGTTCTATCGTGCTGATGTATCGAGCCGATACATCAGCGCGGCATAAGGGCGAGAGGAGGCGACGATGAGCCGGCGATCCGGCATCCTCGAGTTCGCCGTACTCGGCCTGCTCCGCGAGTCCCCCATGCACGGCTATGAGCTGCGCAAACGGCTCAACACATCACTGGGTGTGTTCCGGGCGTTCAGCTACGGGACGCTCTATCCCTGCCTCAAGACGCTGGTCGCCAACGGCTGGTTGATCGAGGAACCCGGGAACATCGGCGAGGCCGCGGCCTCCCTCACGGGACGTCGCGCCAAGATCGTCTACCGGTTGACGGCCGACGGTAAGGAACATTTCGAGCAGCTCCTTTCACAGACGGGCCCGGAGGCGTACGACGACGAGACCTTCGCCGCTCGCTTCGCGTTCTTCGGGCAGACGTCACGTGACGTACGCATGCGCGTGCTCGAGGGCCGGCGCAGCCGGCTGGAGGAGCGCCTGGAGAAGATGGGGGCCTCCCTGGCCCGCACCCGGGAGCGGCTCGACGACTACACGCTTGAGCTCCAGCGCCACGGAATGGAGTCCGTGGAGCGCGAGGTGCGCTGGCTGAACGAGCTCATCGAGAGCGAGCGGGCGGGGGGGGGCGCGCCCCCCCGCCCCCCCCCGCGGCCCCGCCCCCCACCCCCACACACACCTCCGCCCCCGCGCGGCCCGCGCGCCGGCGCGGGGGA
>NZ_JBHXNW010000006.1:34019-37469 GCF_042717365.1 Streptomyces sp. NPDC058534 | reverse complement strand
CCACGGATTGGTGTCCGGGGAGCGGGCGGTGCGGTGGCTGACCCACCACATCGAGAGCGCGCGGGCGGGGGGGGACCGGCGCGGCCCCGCCGCCGAGGGGACCGCACATCAGGACACGACATCTGGAGCGACGGGCGGCCTGCCCCGGCCGGGGGACGACCCCCGGCCGGATACGCCCGGCGACACCGCCACGTGAGCGCCCAGTCAGGGCCTCACTCGTACACACAGGGAGCAACCGGAATGGGTTCGGTTCGCGTAGCCATCGTCGGTGTGGGCAACTGCGCCGCATCGCTGGTTCAGGGCGTCGAGTACTACAAGGACGCCGATGCGGCGTCCAAGGTCCCGGGCCTGATGCACGTCCAGTTCGGCGACTACCACGTCCGTGACATCGAGTTCGTCGCCGCCTTCGACGTGGACGCCAAGAAGGTCGGCCTGGATCTCGCGGACGCCATCGGCGCCTCCGAGAACAACACCATCAAGATCTGCGACGTGCCGAACAGCGGCGTCCAGGTCCAGCGCGGCCACACGCTCGACGGTCTCGGCAAGTACTACCGCGAGACCATCGAGGAGTCCGCCGAGGAGCCGGCCGACATCGTCAAGGTCCTCAAGGACCGGCAGGTCGACGTCCTGGTCTGCTACCTGCCCGTCGGTTCCGAGGACGCGGCGAAGTACTACGCCCAGTGCGCCATCGACGCCAAGGTCGCCTTCGTCAACGCCCTCCCGGTCTTCATCGCCGGCACCAAGGAGTGGGCGGACAAGTTCACCGAGGCCGGTGTACCGATCGTCGGTGACGACATCAAGTCGCAGGTCGGCGCCACCATCACGCACCGCGTCATGGCGAAGCTGTTCGAGGACCGGGGCGTCGTCCTGGACCGCACGATGCAGCTGAACGTCGGCGGCAACATGGACTTCAAGAACATGCTCGAGCGCGACCGCCTCGAGTCGAAGAAGATCTCCAAGACGCAGGCCGTCACCTCGCAGATCCCCGACCGGGACCTCGGCGAGAAGAACGTCCACATCGGCCCGTCCGACTACGTCGCGTGGCTGGACGACCGCAAGTGGGCCTACGTCCGCCTGGAGGGCCGCGCGTTCGGCGACGTCCCGCTGAACCTGGAGTACAAGCTCGAGGTCTGGGACTCCCCGAACTCGGCGGGTGTCATCATCGACGCCGTGCGCGCCGCGAAGATCGCCAAGGACCGCGGCATCGGCGGCCCGATCCTGTCGGCGTCGAGCTACTTCATGAAGTCCCCGCCGGTCCAGTACTTCGACGACGAGGCCCGTGCCAACGTCGAGAAGTTCATCGCGGGCG
Source organism: Streptomyces sp. NPDC058534 (assembly GCF_042717365.1). Taxonomy (NCBI): domain Bacteria; kingdom Bacillati; phylum Actinomycetota; class Actinomycetes; order Kitasatosporales; family Streptomycetaceae; genus Streptomyces; species Streptomyces sp. NPDC058534. Next base: position 36,160 of record NZ_JBHXNW010000006.1, on the reverse strand, counting down.
AGGTCGAGCGCTGACGCGCGAGGAATCAGCTCCGCAGAAGGTCCCCGGGTCGCGTGACCCGGGGACCTTTCCCGTATGTGAGGCTGTGCCCCATGGCCGTCGTCCGTGACCTGCGCGTCCTGCTGCGCCTGAAGGGCTTTCGGCGCCTGCTCGCCGTGCGCCTGCTCTCCCAGGGCGCCGACGGCGTCTACCAGGTCGCGCTCGCCACCTACGTCGTCTTCTCCCCGGAGAAGCAGACCTCGGCCGCCGCCGTCGCCTCCGCGATGGCGGTCCTGCTGCTCCCCTACTCCCTGGTGGGCCCCTTCGCCGGCGCCCTGCTGGACCGCTGGCGCCGCCGCCAGGTCTTTCTGTACGGCAATGTGCTGCGTGCCGTGCTGGCTTCGGTGACGGCGGTGCTGATGATCGTCTCCGTCCCGGACTGGCTCTTCTACGTCTCCGCGCTCTGTGTCACCGCGGTCAACCGCTTCGTCCTCGCGGGACTGTCCGCCGCGCTGCCCCGGGTGGTTGACGCCGAGCGGCTGGTGATCGCCAACTCGCTCTCACCGACGGCCGGCACCCTGGCCGCGACGGCGGGCGGCGGCCTCGCCTTCGTCGTACGCCTGGTGGTCGCGGACTCCGACGCGGCCGTGGTGCTGCTCGGGGCCGCCCTGTACCTGTGCGGGGCGCTCGCGTCGCTGCGCATCGCCGTCGAGCTGCTGGGTCCCGACCCCGGGCGCATCCCGCCGCGGGTCGCCTCCGCGCTCGCCGGCACCGCCCGCGACCTGGTGGCGGGGGTACGCCATCTCGCCGCACCCGCTCGCCGGGAGGCGGCCTGGGCGCTCGCGGGCATGACACTGATGCGGTTCTGCTACGGCGCCCTGCTGGTCATGCTTCTGATGCTGTGCCGGTACGCCCTGACCTCGGACACGGAGGAGGGGCTCGCCCTGCTGGGGCTGGCTCTCGGCGTCTCCGGGGCGGGCTTCTTCGCGGCCGCGGTCGTCACCCCCTGGGCGGCGGGGCGGCTGGGGCCGGGCCGCTGGATGGCCGCGTGCGCGGCGGCGGCCACGGTGCTGGTGCCGGCACTCGGCCTGCCGTTCGCCACGGTGCCGCTGCTCGGGGCGGCGTTCGTGCTGGGCCTGACGACGCAGGGGGCGAAGATCGCGACCGACACGGTCGTGCAGTTCTCCGTCGACGACGCCTTCCGCGGCCGGATCTTCTCCGTCTACGACGTGCTGTTCAACGTCGCCTTCGTCGGCGCCGCCGGGGTGGCCGCGCTGATGCTGCCGCCGGACGGCCGGTCGGTACCGCTGGTGTTGACGGTCGCCGTGGTCTACGGAGCGGTTGCGGCAGCTATGGCCCGGTTTGAGAGCCGGTAAGTGTCACATCAGTGACACAGAGCCCTACCGGAGTACGGAGTTGTCACTGGGACCCGATAACTTACGTGCGTCTTATCTCGCGGCATGTCCGCGACACGCGCCTATTTTCCAGGGGGACCCCCAGTGACCACTCAGCCGCCGCCGCAGGGCAACCCGTTCGGCCAGGGCCAGCCGCAGGCTCCGCAGCAGCCCCAGGGACAGAACCCCTACGCTCAGGGCCAGCAGGGCTTCCCGCAGCAGCCCGGTCAGCCCGGCGTCCCCCCGCAGGGTGCGCCGTACGCGCCGGTCCCGCCGCAGCCGGGGCGCCGCAAGCCGAGCTTCAAGATGATCAAGAACATCGTCATCGCCGTGATCGTCGTGGGTGTCGCGGTGGGCGGGTACATCGCCAGCCGGGACGACGCCGAGCAGGCAGCCGTGGGCGACTGCCTGAAGTCCGCGTCGTCGTCCTCGGACCGCATGGAGGTCGTGGACTGCTCCTCCTCGGAGGCCGAGGGCAAGGTCCTTGAGAAGGTCAAGGGCAACTTCTCCTCGATCACCGCCGAGACCGAGTGCCGGAAGGTCGAAGGAGCCACTGGCTTCTACGCCGAGACCGGCGACGGAGAAGAGTTCCTGCTCTGCCTCGGCGAGGCCTGAGACAACCAGGGTCTCCCTGATTCCTGCTTCGGGGGGGTTTTTTTAGTTTAAAAATTCCCCCCAACAAGAACACGGGCGGGGTCGATATAAAAAAAAACCGCCCACCCACACATAATAAATCGCAGGGTGTGGGGGGGGGGGTGGTGTTGGGTG
>NZ_JBHXNW010000006.1:18979-34009 GCF_042717365.1 Streptomyces sp. NPDC058534 | reverse complement strand
CGCGGCCTCTCGTATCACCCTAACCCCACGCCCCCCCTCTACTCATGCGGATTCCGGGCGTTGCGCCCACCACTCCTTGAGTGCAGTCACCGCCGCGTCGTGCTCCATCGGGCCGTTCTCCAGGCGGAGTTCCAGTAGGTGCTTGTAGGCCTCGCCGACGGCCGGGCCGGGGGGGACTCCGAGGATTTCCATGATCTGGTTGCCGTCCAGGTCGGGGCGGATCGCGTCCAGTTCCTCCTGCTGCTGGAGCTGGGCGATCCGGTCCTCCAAGCCGTCATACGCGCGGGCGAGAGCCGATGCCTTGCGCTTGTTGCGGGTCGTGCAGTCCGACCGGGTCAGCTTGTGGAGCCGGTCGAGCAGGGGGCCGGCGTCGCGGACATAGCGACGGACCGCGGAATCCGTCCACTCGCCGGTGCCATAGCCGTGGAAGCGCAGGTGCAGCTCGACCAGGCGGGAGACGTCCTTCACCAGGTCGTTGGAGTACTTGAGCGCGGCCATGCGCTTCTTGGTCATCTTGGCCCCGACCACCTCGTGGTGGTGGAAGGAGACCCGGCCGTCGCTCTCGAAACGGCGTGTGCGGGGCTTGCCGATGTCGTGCAGCAGGGCGGCCAGGCGGAGGGTCAGATCGGGTCCCTCGCTCTCCAGGGCCATCGCCTGCTCCAGGACGATGAGCGTGTGGTCGTAGACGTCCTTGTGCCGGTGGTGCTCGTCCCGCTCCAGCCGCAGCGCCGGCAACTCGGGCAGGACCCGGTCGGCGAGGCCGCTCTCCACCAGCAGGGTCAGTCCCTTGCGGGGGTGCGAGGAGACGACGAGCTTGTTCAGCTCCTCCCGGACCCGCTCGGCCGAGACGATGTCGATGCGGCCGGCCATGTCCTTCATGGCGGCCACCACCTCAGGCGCGACCTCGAAGTCGAGCTGCGCCGCGAAGCGCGCGGCACGCATCATCCGCAGCGGGTCGTCCGAGAAGGAAGCCTCCGGAGTGCCCGGAGTACGCAGCACACGCGCCGCGAGATCGTCGAGTCCTCCGTACGGATCGATGAACACGTTCTCCGGCAGCGCGACCGCCATCGCGTTCACCGTGAAGTCGCGCCGGACGAGGTCCTCCTCGATGGAGTCGCCGTAGGACACCTCCGGCTTGCGCGAGGTGCGGTCGTACGCCTCCGAGCGGTAGGTGGTCACCTCGATCTGGTAGCCGTCCTTCTGTGCCCCGACCGTCCCGAAGGCGATCCCGACCTCCCAGACGGCGTCCGCCCACGGGCGGACGATCTTCAGTACGTCCTGGGGACGGGCGTCGGTCGTGAAGTCCAGATCGTTGCCGAGCCGGCCGAGCAAGGCGTCCCGGACCGAGCCGCCGACCAGGGCGAGAGAGAACCCGGCCTCCTGGAAACGGCGGGCAAGATCGTCGGCGACGGGGGCGACCCGCAGCGGTTCGCGCACCGCGGGGGACGGCTCCGGGCTCAGGGCGCTGGGGCTGACTTCGTTGGCGTTCGGCACAACAGAACAGGGTACGTGGCCCGGGCGGAGCCAGGCGCCCCCATTGATCGCGGCCCGAATCCCCCACTTCGGCACCGCTCCCTTCATAGGCGCACATACGGGGCGGCCCGGCCCTGCGGGCGATCTTGTGGCGTACGCCGCGGCACTTCCTCTCGGCGCACATCGTTACCATGCGTGGACGCACATTCCGACGACCACTGATCACGACGAGGGACGGGCGAGCGCGTGGCCGAGGCGGCAGACTTCCAGGGGACCAGTCCCTCACCTGCCCGCCGGTGGCTCCGGCGCACCACGGCACTGCTCGCCGGGGCGCCGCTGCTGGCCGGCCTGGTCCAGCTGCCCGCCGCCGGTGCGGCGCACGCCGACGGAAAGCCGGCCGCCCGGGCCGACGCCGATTCGGGCCCGGTGGCCGTCGCCGTCGACTCGCTCACCCCGTCCGCGCCCACGGACGGGGACACGGTGACCGTGTCCGGCACGGTGACCAACAACGGCAAGCAGGCCGTCACCGACGCTCACGTGGGCCTGCGCGTGGGCCCCGAGGTGGACACCCGCTCGTCCGTCGACGCGATCGCCAAGGACAGCGACGATCTCCAGGGGTCCATCGCCCCGGAGATCGAGAACAAGTACACCGAGAAGTTCTCCAAGCTGGTTCCGGGCGTGGCCGAGCACTTCAACATCTCCGTGCCCGCAGACGACCTGAATCTCGGCGAGGACGGCGTCTACGAATTCGCCGTCTCGCTCTCCGGGCAGACCTCCGCGCAGCCGTGGGAGCAGATCCTCGGCATCCAGCGGACCTTCCTGCCGTGGCAGCCCGACGGGGCCGACACCAAGACCAGGACGACGGCCCTGTGGCCGCTGATCTCCACCACGCACATGGCCGCCGAGACGGGGCCGAACGAGGAGCAGACCCCGGTCCTCCTCAATGACGACCTGGCCAAGGAGATCTCCCCCGGCGGTCGGCTGAACCAGATGGTGACGCTGGGCAAGGACCTCGACGTCACCTGGGTGGTCGACCCGGACCTGCTGGCCTCCGTCGACGCGATGACCGGCAGCTACCGCGTCCGGGACGGGAAGAGCACCGTCGCCGGAACCCACCAGGACGTCGCCAAGCAGTGGCTCGCCGACTTGCAGGACGCGGTGGCCGACAAGGAGGTCGTCGCCCTCCCCTTCGCCGACCCCGACCTGGCGTCCCTGGCCCACAACGGCACGGACGTCACGGGCTCGCTGAACCAGCTCAAGAGCGCGACGGACGTCATCGACAACACGGTCCCGCCGATCCTCAAGGTGAAACCGAGCACCGAGTTCGCCTGGCCCGTGGACGGCGCCGTGGACCGGTCGATCGTCAAGGTCGCGACCTCGGCCGGCGCCGACAAGGTGATCGTCCGCAGCGACAGCCTCCAGGAGAACAACGGTCTGCCGTACACGCCCTCCGCCGCCCGCCCCGTCGGCGGCGGCACCACGGCCGTCGTAGCGGACGCCCGGCTGTCCACGGCGTTCGAGGGCGACCTGACGAAGGCCTCCTCGTCCACGCTCGCGGTACAGCGGTTCCTCGCCCAGAGCCTGGGCCTGGGCCTCCAGACCGGAAAGCAGCGCAGCGTCGTCATCGCACCGCAGCGCATGCCGTCCGGGAGCGAGGCCCGCGCGATGGCCGAGGCGCTGCGTGCCCTGCAGGGGGGCACCTGGTCCCAGTCCCAGAAGCTGGGGGCCGCCGCCGCGGCCAAACCGGACCCGGACGCGGCCACGAAGGTTCCGGGAACCTCGTCCTACCCCTCGGAACTGCGCAAGAAGGAGCTTCCGAGGTCGGCGTTCGAGGAGATCGCCCGGACCCAGGGCACGCTCGACAACTTCCAGGTCGTCCTGTCGAACCCGTCCCGCGTGGTGACCCCCTTCGGACGCGCGCTCAACCGGGAGATGTCCGTGTCCTGGCGGGGCCGGGCCACCGAGGCGGATTCGTTCCGCGACGGCGTGAAGCGTTACCTCGACGGGCTCACCGGCCGGGTCAGACTGATCGACAAGTCCGAGACGAAGCTCTCCGGGCGCAGCGCCACGATCCCGGTGACGGTGCAGAACAACCTGGTGCAGGACGTCGGGCCCCTGGTCCTGCGGCTCACCTCGACCAACCCGACCCGCCTGGAGATCGACGGTGCCGACTACGAGGAGCAGCCGATCTCGGTCTCCGGCGGCCACAGCCAGTCGGTGAAGTTCACCACGTCCGCCAACGCCAACGGCCGGGCGACGGTGATCGCCCAGCTGTACACGATGGACGGACGCAAGTACGGCGACCCCGTCACCTTCGACGTGAAGGTCACCGAGATCACGGCCACCGTGATGCTCGTCATCGGCGGCGGTGTCCTGCTGCTCGTCCTCGCCGGCTTCCGGATGTACACGCAGCGCAAGCGCGCCGCGGCCCGTGACGCCGAGAAGAACGGGTCCGACGGGTCGGAGGCGTCTCAGGACCCCGCAGACGACCCGGAGAACCCGGAGGGCACCGAGGGGCGTCTCAAGAAGGAGTCCGAGGCACCGGCCCGGCCGGACGACCCGGAGCAGCCGAGTGACCCGACACCAAACACCGCAGCGGAAAACACCGGCCCGTCCGGCACGGGTGAGAGAGTGGACCGTTGAGGATGTCGTGGCCGGTCGGCCCGGGACGATGAGGTGGGGTAACCATGAACGCGCCGTACGACGGTGACCGCGGTCGGTCCGCGGACGGCTCGGGTCACCCCGAGGGTCCGCCGCCGGACCCCCGCCAGACGCCGCCGCAGCCGCCCGCGGACATGTACCTCCAGGACGCCTACGACCAGGACCCCTACCGGGCGCAGGACCTCTCCGCCCAGGACCCGGTCTCCGAGGCGCTCTACGACCGCGCCGCACACCCCCCGCCGCCCCCGGGCGCGTACCCGCCGCAGCAGCCGCTGTACTCCCAGCCCGCCCAGTCGCCGTACGCCCCGGACCCGCGCGTCTGGGGGCAGACCCCGGCCCCCGAACCGGAGGGCCCGACGCAGTACCTGCCGTACGGCGACGACCCGCGGACCACCCAGTTCGTCGGAGTGGACGACCTGGTCACCCAGGCCGGTGACCAGCGCCACGAGCCGGACGCCTTCGCGCACCTCTTCCGCGACCAGCAGCAGGGCGGCGGCCACCCCTCGTACGACAACCACACCGGCGTACCCGCGCCCGCCCCGGCGCCGGGGCCGTACGGCGGGACGCCGGGCCCCGAGCAGTACGGCGCACCCCAGGGGCCCGCCCAGTACGGCGCCCCGCAGGGGCCCGCCCAGTACGGCGCCCCGCAGGGACCCGCCCAGTACGGCGCCCCGCAAGGAGCCGGGCCGTACGGAAACGCTCCGGCACCCGGTCAGTACGGCGGCCCGGCCCCCGGGCACGAACAGCACGCGGCGCCGGCGCCCGGCCAGTACGCGGTGGCCCCGACCCCGGAAGCGGCCGAAGCCCCCCTCCTGGAGCCCGAGCCGGCTCCCGCGGCCGCGTCGGCCGGCGCGCCCAAGAAGGGCGGGCGCGCGGGTGGCCTGCTGAAGTCGAGCGCCGTGATGGCCGCGGGCACGATGGTGTCGCGGCTGACGGGGTTCATCCGGTCGGCGCTGATCGTCTCGGCGCTGGGCGTCGGGCTGCTCGGAGACACCTTCCAGGTCGCCTACCAGCTGCCCACGATGATCTACATCCTCACCGTCGGTGGCGGCCTCAACTCTGTCTTCGTACCGCAGCTCGTCAGGGCGATGAAGGACGACGAGGACGGTGGCGAGGCCTTCGCCAACCGTCTGCTGACCCTCGTCATGGTGGCGCTGGGCGCCCTGACCGTGATCACGGTCTTCGCCGCACCCCTGCTGATCCGGCTGCTGTCCAACCCCGTCGCCAGTGATCCGGCCGCGAACGAGGTCGGCATCACCTTCGTCCGTTACTTCCTGCCCTCGATCTTCTTCATGGGCCTCCACGTGGTGATGGGGCAGATCCTCAACGCCCGCGGCAGGTTCGGCGCGATGATGTGGACACCGGTCCTCAACAACATCGTCATCATCGTGACCCTGGGGATGTTCATCTGGGTCTACGGCACCGCCGAGAACTCGGGAATGAAGGTCACCAGCATCCCACCGGAGGGCGAGAAGCTGCTCGGCATCGGGGTGCTGCTGGGCCTCATCGTCCAGTCCCTGGCCATGATTCCCTACCTGCGAGAGACGGGGTTCCGGCTCCGGCTGCGCTTCGACTGGAGGGGCCACGGACTCGGCAAGGCCATCACCCTTGCCAAGTGGACGGTCCTGTTCGTGCTCGCCAACCAGGCCGGCGCCATGATCGTCATTCAGCTCTCCACCGCGGCCGGCAAGGCCTCGCCCGTCGACGGCACCGGCTTCGCCGCCTACGCGAACGCGCAATTGATCTGGGGCCTGCCTCAGGCCATCATCACCGTCTCCCTGATGGCCGCCCTGCTGCCCCGCATCTCCCGCTCGGCGTCCGAGGAGGACGGCGGAGCGGTGCGGGACGACATCTCCCAGGGTCTGCGCACCACAGCCGTAGCCATCGTCCCCGTCTCCTTCGCATTCGTCGCGCTCGGCATCCCGATGTGCACGCTCATGTTCGGTTCCTCGGGTACCAGCGAGGCCACCAACATGGGCTACATGCTGATGGCCTTCGGCCTCGGCCTCGTCCCGTACTCCGTCCAGTACGTCGTCCTGCGCGCCTTCTACGCCTACGAGGACACCCGGACGCCCTTCTACAACACCGTCATCGTGGCCGTGGTCAACGCCGCCGCCTCGGGACTGTGTTTCCTCCTGCTGCCGGCGCGCTGGGCCGTGGTCGGCATGGCCGCCTCCTACGGCCTGGCCTACGTGATCGGTGTGGGCATCGCCTGGCGCAGGCTGCGCAAGCGGCTCGGCGGGGACTTGGACGGCGCCCGGGTGCTGCGGACGTACGCCCGGCTGTGCATCGCGTCCGTCCCGGCCGTTCTGCTCAGTGGCGCGGCCTGCTACGCCATCACCAAGTCGCTCGGTCAGGGTGTCGTGGGATCGTTCGCCGCGCTGCTGGCCGGTGGGCTGCTGCTGTTCGGTGTCTTCTTCGTCGCCGCCCGCCGGATGCGCATCGAGGAGGTCAACTCCCTGGTCGGCATGGTGCGCGGACGCCTGGGACGCTAAGACCCGGGGTAGGCGCACAACCATCGTCCGCCGCCGTGTGTCGTGCATAGCGCCGGACTGTGGGCACAATTGGGTTCGGCGTCGGACGCGCACATCGGGAGTCGGCCGACGCGCATCGAATGGGGAGGCAGGAACGACGGTGGCGGAACGGAGCACAGCTGCCGTCGACGTGGCAGACAACAGCGGTGACGAGCCGCTGACCGCACAGGCGGACCAGTCCACGGCCGACGGGGTGGCCAACAACCGGGAGCGGGACACGGACAGCGACGAGGCACAGGGGACCCCCACGAGCGAGGAAACCGCCAAGGCCTCGCCTCCTGAACTGCACAGCGGGCACAAACTCGCCAGACGCTACCGCCTCGAGGAGTGCGTCACCCGTCTGGACGGCTTCAGCAGTTGGCGGGCCGTCGACGAGAAGCTCCGCCGCGCCGTCGGAGTCCACATCCTGCCGACCGACCACACGCGGGCCCGCTCCGTGCTGGCCGCGGCACGCTCCTCCGCGCTGCTCGGCGACCCCCGCTTCGTCCAGGTGCTGGACGCCGTCGAGGACAACGACCTCGTCTACGTCGTGCACGAGTGGCTCCCCGACGCCACGGAGCTGACCGCGCTCCTCGCCTCCGGCCCGCTGGAGGTGTACGACGCCTACCAGATGGTCAGTCAGGTGTCCTCCGCCATGGCGGCCGCCCACCGCGAGGGCCTCGCGCATCTGCGGCTGAGCCCCAACGCGGTGCTGCGTACGTCGTCGGGACAGTGGCGGATCCGCGGCCTCGCCGTCAACGCAGCACTGCGCGGCATCAGTTCCGGATCCCCCCAGCGCACCGACACGGAGGCCATCGGCGCCCTGCTGTACGCCACGCTCACCCAGCGCTGGCCGTACGAGAGCGACGCCCACGGTCTGGCGGGTCTGCCCAAGGACATCGGGCTGATCCCGCCGGACCAGGTCCGCGCGGGCGTCCACCGCGGCCTGTCCGAACTGGCCATGCGGGCACTCGCCAACGACGGCGCGACCGCTTCCCGGCACGAGGCCCCGTGCACCACGCCGGAGGAGCTGGTGAAGGCGATCGGCGCGATGCCCCGCATCCGCCCGCCGGAGCCGTCGTACACCGCACCGCCCGACTACCAGCGCACCGCCTACCAGCAGGGTGCGTACGGCCGTCCGGCACCGCGCCCCGGCGCCACCCAGCCGGTGCCGCCGCCGCCCCCGCTGCAGAGCCGTACCGGCAAGGCACTGAAGTGGAGCGTCTCCGCTCTGCTGATCGCCGCCCTCGGCCTGGGCAGCTGGCAGCTGGCGGACGCGCTCATGGAGCGCGGCGGCAAGTCCGACGACCAGAACCAGACGCAGACGACGGACGGCGACGAGAAGAGCCCGAAGAAGCCGGCGGCCGGTGGGCAGCCGGTCGCCATCAGCGGCGCGCGCGACTTCGACCCCCTCGGCGACGGCTCCGAGAAGCCGTCCGACGTCGGCAATGTCTATGACGGCGCTCCCGATACCTACTGGCAGACCGACTACTACAGGAGCGCCGACTTCGGCCGCCTCAAGTCGGGGCTCGGCGTCGTGCTCGACCTGGGCAAGGTCAAGCAGGTGGGCAAGGTGACCGTGTCGTTCGTCGGAAGCACGTCCGTCGAGCTGCGTACCGCCGGAACGGACACCACCGAGCCGCAGAGCCTCGACGGTTACACGAAGTCCGCCGAGGGCACCGGCACCACGGTGACACTCAAGCCGGGCGAGCCGCTCCAGGCGCGTTACCTGCTGGTCTGGCTGACCCAGCTGCCGCCGACGGACGACGGTAATTTCCGTGGGAGGGTCGTGGACGTCAAGGTGACCGGCTGACTCGTTCGTGAGTCGCCCGCGGAGGGAGGGGAGTCGTGCAGGAAGAGCCTTCGCTCGGCGACATGAGCGATCAGGATCTCTTGGCGAGCCATGTCGACGGCCATCCCGACGCCTTCGGTGAGCTCGTGCGCCGTCACCGCGACCGGCTCTGGGCTGTGGCCCTGCGGACGCTGGGAGACCGGGAGGAGGCGGCCGACGCCGTTCAGGACGCGCTCGTCTCCGCCTACCGGGCCGCCCACACCTTCCGCGGACAGGCGGCCGTCACGACGTGGCTGCACCGGATCACCGTGAACGCCTGTCTGGACCGGGCACGCAAGGCCGCCTCCCGGAAGACCGCTCCGGTCGACGACACCGAGCGCCTGGAGCAGCTTCTGGAGCCGCACGAGTCGGCCTCCGCCCCCGCCGAGCGCAACGATTTGCACCGCCAGCTGCTGAAGGCCCTGGGTACCTTGCCGGCCGACCAGCGGGCGGCCCTCGTCCTGGTGGACATGCAGGGCTACCCCGTCGCCGAGGCCGCCCGGATCCTCGATGTCCCGACCGGCACGATCAAGAGCAGGTGCGCCCGGGGCAGAGCCAGACTCCTGCCGCAGCTCACCCATCTGCGTCCGGACGGCAGCGGCGGCAGCGGGGAAGACAGGAAGTCCGGCACCGAGCGGAACCGGACGCCGGGGACATCCGTCCCACCGGCAGCGGGACCGCACCGTGCGGATCCGCCGGAGACCGGGCCGAGCGATTCAGCCGCAGTGAAGGGCGGAGGTGGACGAGCGTGACGTCGTCGACGACAGACAGGGCCGGGCACCCGGACGTCGCGGAGATCTCCGACCTCGCCGAAGGCCTCCTCCCGACCGCTCGGACGAACGATGTACGGCGGCATCTGGAGGGCTGCGACCTCTGCGCGGACGTCTACGCGTCCCTGGAGGCGATCCAGGGACTGCTCGGCACCCTGCCGGAGCCGGCACGGATGCCGGACGACGTGACCGAGCGCATAGACGCCGCCTTGGCGGCCGAGGCACCGCTGAGCGCCACCGCACGGGAAGCCGCGTCCAGCGACGACAGCGCGCGTGTTTCACGTGAAACATCGACACCGGCAGGGGCATCGGCATCGGCATCGGCATCGGCCGACCGCCCCGCCGGGCATGCCCGTCCCTCCTCCACCGGACCGGGCCGCAAGGACCGTCGGCGTGGCGGAAGGCGCAGGATCGCCGTACTCGGCGCCGTGGCCGCCGCAGCCGCCATCGGCCTCGGTTCGGTCGTCGTGTCCTCCCTGACCGGAGGGAGCCCGTCGGACGACACCGCCCATGGTCAGCAGTCGGCTCCAGCGGACACCTTCTCCGAGGGAAAGCTCGAGGAGAAGGTCACCGGCCTCATCGCGGACGGGCAGGCCAACGAGAGCGGACCGCGTACCCCCCGCACCTTCGGCACGGAGTCCGAGAACGGCAACGAGACCGGTGCCGAGAATCATGTCTTCAAGCAGCCGACGATCCCGGAGTGCATCGAGAAGGGCATCGGCCGCGACGACGCGGTGATCGCCACGGAGAAGGGCGTCTACCAAGGCAAGGACGTCCTGCTCGTGGTCCTGCCCGACGCCACCAACGACTCCCGGGTCACCGCCTACATCGTCGAGTCGTCGTGCGTGCGTGAGCCCGCCGTCGGCAAGGCCGAGATCCTCTTGAAGCACTCCTACGCGCGTTCGTAGCGATCAGGCTCTTCCCTTCTGTCCTGCGCCCCGGCGCTGTTCCCGTGTGCCCGGGCACGGCGGGAATGCGCGCCCCGTAGGATCCGTTAGGTGGGGTGAGAGTTCCGAGTGCAGCTTCACCCGGCCCAGAAGAAGCCAGTCCAGAGACGAGGAATGCAGCCGTGAGCGACGTCCGAAACGTGATCATCATCGGCTCCGGGCCCGCCGGCTACACGGCGGCCCTGTACACCGCGCGCGCGTCGCTGAAGCCGCTGGTGTTCGAGGGAGCCGTCACCGCGGGCGGAGCGCTGATGAACACCACCGAGGTGGAGAACTTCCCCGGCTTCCAGGACGGCATCATGGGCCCCGAGCTCATGGACAACATGCGCGCCCAGGCCGAGCGCTTCGGCGCCGAGCTGATCCCGGACGATGTCGTTGCCGTCGACCTGTCCGGCGAGATCAAGACCGTCACCGACACCGCGGGTACGGTCCACCGGGCCAAGGCCGTCATCATCACCACCGGCTCCCAGCACCGCAAGCTCGGCCTGCCGAACGAGGACGCCCTCTCCGGACGTGGCGTCTCCTGGTGCGCGACCTGTGACGGGTTCTTCTTCAAGGACCAGGACATCGCGGTGATCGGCGGCGGTGACACCGCGATGGAGGAGGCCACGTTCCTCTCCCGCTTCGCCAAGTCCGTGACGATCGTCCACCGCCGGGACACCCTGCGCGCCTCCAAGGCGATGCAGGACCGCGCCTTCGCCGACCCGAAGATCACGTTCGTCTGGGACAGCGAGGTCGCGGAGGTCCAGGGCGACCAGAAGCTGTCCGGCCTGAAGCTGCGCAACGTGAAGACCGGCGAACTCGCGGACCTGCCGGTGACGGGCCTGTTCATCGCGATCGGCCACGACCCGCGCACCGAGCTCTTCAAGGGCCAGCTCGACCTGGATCCGGAGGGCTACCTGAATGTCGAGGCTCCGTCGACCCGCACCAACCTGACCGGTGTCTTCGGCGCCGGTGACGTGGTCGACCACACCTACCGCCAGGCGATCACCGCGGCCGGCACCGGCTGCTCCGCCGCTCTCGACGCCGAGCGCTTCCTCGCCGCGCTCAGCGACGAGGACAAGGCGGAGCCCGAGAAGACCACCGTCTGACCCCCATCCCCGCACCAACCAGTTAAGGAGCCCGCCGTGGCCGGCACCCTGAAGCATGTGACCGACGACTCCTTCGAGCAGGACGTGCTCAAGAGCGACAAGCCCGTGCTGGTGGACTTCTGGGCCGCCTGGTGCGGTCCGTGCCGCCAGATCGCGCCGTCCCTCGAGGCGATCGCCGCCGAGTACGGCGACAAGATCGAGATCGTCAAGCTGAACATCGACGAGAACCCGGGTACGGCCGCCAAGTACGGCGTCATGTCCATCCCGACCCTGAACGTCTACCAGGGTGGCGAGGTGGCCAAGACCATCGTCGGCGCAAAGCCGAAGGCCGCGATCGTCCGCGACCTTGAGGACTTCATCGTCGACTGACGTTTCACGTGAAACACGAAGGGGCCGACCCGGATGGGTCGGCCCCTTCGTCCATGACAGCCCCTGGTGCCGACTCGCCGCTACAGCGGACGCAACGCGGGTTCCTTCTGAACGGCTCCGAGCAGACGGTCCAGCGCCATCTCCACGTCTTCCTTCCAGGACAGCGTGGATCGCAGATCCAGCCGCAGCCGCGGATGGCGGGGGTGCGGCCGGACCGTCTTGAAGCCGACCGCAAGCAGATGCTCCGCAGGCAGGACACACGCTGGTTCCTTCCAGCGTGCGTCCCCGAAGGCCTCGATCGCCTTGAAGCCCCGGCGCAGCAGATCCTTGGCGACCGTCTGGACCATCACCCGCCCGAGCCCCTGGCCCTGGTACCCCGGCATCACGAATGCCGTCATCAGCTGCACCGCGTCGGACGAGACGGGGCTGGTGGGGAACGCCGTCGAGCGGGGTACGTAGGCCGGCGGGGCGTAGAGGACGAAGCCCACCGGCACATCGTCGACATAGACCACCCGGCCGCACGATCCCCAGTCCAGCAGCACGGCGGAGATCCAGGACTCCTTCTCCAGGGCAGGCGTCCCGGCCTTTACCGCGGCTTCGCCGCTGACGGGATCCAGTTCCCAGAAGACGCACGAGCGACAGCCCTGGGGAAGGTCCTGAAGGTTGTCCAGCGTGAGCGGTACGAGCCGGCGCCCCATGAAGGCTGATCCTCGCTTCCTTCGCCTGCCGCGTCACTGGCGGCTGTCAGAGCGCTCCGTTCCCTGAGCAGGCTGCCGATGAACCCACCGACCGCGCCCAGCCCCAAGCCCGCGCTCACCAGTGCGGTGCGGCCCATCGTGCGCATGGCCCCTGCCTTCCTCTCAGAGGTACTGCCAGGTGATAACGCATCCCAATCGCATCGTATCCACGATGCGCTGACCCCGACACCGACGCAAAGCAAAGGGCGGGTCGTGTTCCGGTATGCACCGGACACGACCCGCCCTGGCGGCAGGTGTTTCAGGAGTCGAGGTCTTCGTCCTCGTCCTCCAGGAGCCCCTTCTGCAGCACGGGCCCTTCACCGGGAGCAAGGCTTCCGAGGATCCGCTCAAGGTCGTCCATGGAGGCGAACTCCACGGTGATCTTGCCCTTCTTCTGCCCCAGGTCGACCTTCACTCGGGTCTCGAAGCGGTCGGACAGCCGCGTCGCCAGGTCGGACAGCGCCGGGGAGACCAGGGAACCGGCACGCGGGCCCTTGGCACGCTGCGGCCTCTGGGGCCGGGAGCCCATCAGGGTCACGATCTCCTCGACCGACCGCACCGAGAGCCCTTCGGCCACGATGCGGTGCGCCAGGCGATCCTGCTCCTCCGGGTCGTCGACGGAGAGCAGCGCCCGGGCATGCCCTGCGGAGAGCACGCCCGCGGCCACCCGGTTCTGCACCTTGGGGGAGAGCTTCAGCAGACGCAGTGTGTTGGAGACCTGAGGCCGGGAGCGCCCGATCCGATCGGCCAACTGGTCGTGCGTGCAGTTGAAGTCCTTCAGCAGCTGGTCGTAGGCGAAGGCCTCTTCCAGCGGGTTCAGCTGGGCACGGTGCAGGTTCTCCAGGAGGGCGTCCAGAAGAAGCTTCTCGTCCTCCGTCGCCCGGACGATGGCCGGGATGGCCTCCAGTTCCAGCTCGCGACAGGCCCGGAAGCGACGCTCGCCCATGATCAGCTCATAGCGACCGTGCCCCGTCGGCCGGACGACTACCGGCTGGAGGAGCCCGACCTCCCTGATGGAGGTGACCAGTTCGGCCAGTGCGTCGTCGTCGAAGTCCTTGCGCGGCTGCTTCGGGTTCGGCGTGATGGCATCGAGGGGAACCTCGGCGAAGTGCGCCCCCATGGGCGCCCTGAGTCCTTCCGCGCCGCCGAAGGCCGCCGCCAGCTCCTCTGTTTCACGTGAAACAGGCGGCAGCGTGGCCACCTTCGCCGCGGCCACCCCGCGCTCGTTCGGCAGCAGCGGCATCGCCCCCGGAGACGCGGAGGCCGCGTTCCCCAGCGCTGCCGAAGCCACCGACTTCTCCGTCGGGGCGTTGGGGATCAGTGCGCCCAGACCACGGCCCAGCCCCCTCCGTCGCTCACTCACTGGATCCCCTCCACCATGTTCGGGTCATTCTGTGCGCCGAGGTGAGCGTGCGTCGCCTCGTACTGGACGCCCACGCCCTTCAGCGCCATCTCACGTGCCGCCTCCAGATAGGAGAGGGCTCCACTCGATCCTGGATCGTAGGTCAGTACCGTCTGCCCGTAGCTCGGGGCCTCGGAGATACGGACCGAGCGGGGAATGCTCGTCCGCAGCACCTCTTCACCGAAGTGGCTGCGCACCTCGTCCGCGACCTGGGACGCGAGCCGCGTCCGGCCGTCGTACATGGTGAGCAGGATGGTCGACACATGCAGCGTCGGGTTGAGGTGCCCTCGGACCAGATCGACGTTGCGGAGCAACTGTCCCAGCCCTTCCAGCGCGTAGTACTCGCACTGGATCGGGATCAGCACCTCCTGGCCCGCGACAAGCGCATTGACCGTCAGCAGACCGAGGGAGGGCGGGCAGTCGATGAGGATGTAGTCGAGTGGCTGCTCGTATGAGGCGATCGCCCTCTGGAGCCGGCTCTCCCGGGCGACCAGCGAGACCAGTTCGATCTCGGCGCCGGCGAGATCGATCGTGGCGGGCGCACAGAACAGACCCTCGACATCGGGGACCGGCTGGACCACTTCCGAGAGTGGCCGGCTCTCGACGAGTACGTCGTAGATGGAGGGGACGTCGGCGTGGTGATCGATACCCAGGGCAGTGGACGCGTTGCCCTGCGGGTCAAGGTCGACGACCAGGACCCTGGCACCGTGGAGGGCGAGTGACGCGGCAAGGTTGACGGTCGTCGTCGTCTTGCCCACACCGCCCTTCTGGTTGGCGACCACCATGACCCGGGTCTGCTCGGGTCGCGGCAGCCCTTCACCGGCGCGCCCCAGAGCCTCCACCGCCAATTGGGCAGCACGACCGATCGGAGTGTCGTCCATCGGAGGCGGTGTTTCACGTGAAACATCCGCTCCCATCGACTCGGTACGGGGACCGGGGACCGGATCGGTCATCGGTCCCGCGATATTGGCGTCGGACCGCAAGGATTCACTCTCCTCGACTTCAGGCTCGCAATGAACAGAGCCTCCCATGCCTTCGGGGTCATGAACCAGTGAGGCCTGGTGTTCTGTGGAGAAATCCACCTCTGTGGACAACTCCGCCCCCTCTCCGAGCGACCCGAGAGGCTTTCGGTCGCGGGGGTGGGGCGCCGCGCGGCCCCGCCGGATTATGCCGGGCAGCCGGGAGCGACGGTTAAACGGTAACACCCATCACAGCACGCGATGCCGAACAACCCCG
>NZ_JBHXNW010000006.1:0-18969 GCF_042717365.1 Streptomyces sp. NPDC058534 | reverse complement strand
GGTGTGTTTTTGATTCAAAAAAACAACTTGTGTCAACACCCCCCCCCCCACACCCCGCCCCCCGAGAGGTTTGGGGGGGGGGGGGGCGGCCGCCGCGCGCCCGCGACTGATGATGCCGTGCAGCAGTGAGCGACGTTTCACGTGAAACACGATGCACAGCACGCGATGCCGAACTCCCGCGACACTCCGGCATGCGTACGTTTGGCAGCTTGTGTGGAGTACGGCCGGACGCCAGGACGGGTCAGTGCTACCCCCTCACGGGCCCGGCCGGACCGCTATCCGCGACGCCGACGCATCCGCCCCGTCCGGGCCGCCTTGGCCCGTTTGGCGGCGAAGCGCACACCACCGGGGCTCTCACCGACCTCGACCCGCACCACGGTGGACAGGGGATCCACGACCCCCTCGCCCACGTGAAGGACGGATGTCTTCTCGGCACCCAGCTTGCTCAGTGCGGTGGCCGCCGCCTTCAGCTCCTCCTCCGCCGTGTCGCCCTTGAGCGCGAGCATCTCGCCGTACGGACGCAGCAGCGGAATCCCCCAGGTGGCGAGGCGATCGAGCGGTGCGACGGCGCGAGCCGTCACCACATGCACCGGCGGCATCTTGCCCATGACCTCCTCGGCCCGGCCGCGCACGACGGTCACATGGTCCAGACCCAGCAGCTCCACGACCTCGGTCAGGAAGTTCGTGCGCCGCAACAGCGGCTCCAGCAGAGTGATCTTCAGGTCGTCCCGCACCAGCGCCAGCGGGATCCCGGGCAGACCGGCGCCCGACCCGACGTCGCACACCGTCACTCCCTCGGGCACGACCTCCGAGAGCACCGCGCAGTTCAGCAGATGCCGCTCCCACAGGCGGGGAACCTCACGCGGGCCGATCAGGCCGCGCTTCACCCCCGCCTCGGCAAGCAGTTCCGCGTAGCGGACCGCGTCCGCGTAGCGATCGCCGAACACGTCACGTGCCTGCTCGGGTACAGGGGGAAGCTCCGCTGCCTCCGTCACGGGGACCGTCCTTCCGTACGGCTCCGGCGCACCAGGCGCCGGTGCCAGAACCACCAGAACTATCAGGCTGACAAAACTCGGCCCCGCCTGCGCAACAGACGGGGCCGGAGAACGAGAGAACCGATCAGGCGGGAAGCACGACGACGAAGCGCTCGGGCTCCTCGCCCTCGGACTCGCTGCGCAGCCCTGCGGCCTTGACGGCGTCGTGCACGACCTTGCGTTCGAACGGGGTCATCGGCTTCATCCGCACGGACTCGCCGCTGCTCTTGACCTCGGCCGCGGCCTTGGCGCCCAGTTCGGACAGCTCGGCACGCTTCTGGGCCCGGTAGCCGGCGATGTCGAGCATCAGTCGGCTGCGGTCACCGGTGTCCCGGTGCACGGCCAGGCGCGTCAGCTCCTGCAGAGCCTCCAGCACCTCACCGTCCCGGCCGACCAGCTTCTGGATGTCGCGGCTGTTCGAGTCGCTGATGATCGAGACAGAGGCACGGTCGGCCTCGACGTCCATGTCGATGTCGCCGTCGAGGTCGGCGATGTCGAGCAGACCCTCCAGGTAGTCCGCGGCGATCTCGCCCTCCTGCTCAAGGCGGGAGAGGGTGTCTGCGCCCTCGGCAGCGGCGGAGGTGGTGCCTTCCGTCACGGGATGGACTCCTTCTTACTTCTTCGACGGGGACTTGGGCCGCTGCGGGCCCTTGCGCTGCCCGGACTGGGCCTTGCTGCGGGTGCCGCCGCCCTTCTGCTGGGCGGGCTTCTGCTGCCCGGACTTCTTGGCGGCATCGGCGGGCTTGGCGCCCTGCTTGCCGTCCTCCGGCTGGTCGGACTTGGTGAGCGAGGTCTTCTCCTCGACCTCGCCGGCCGGCTTGGCGGACTGACGCTGCGACTTGCTCTGGCGCTTGGGCTGCTGCCGCTTGGGCGTCGCGGTAGCGACGGGCGCGCCGTCCTCGCTCTGGGCGGCCACGGCGGTGTCGCTCTTGAGCACGTTGCCGTCGGGCTGGGCGGCCAGGCCCGCCTTGTTCATACCGTTGATGAACTTGCGCTCGAACTCGTTGCGGTCCCGGCCCTTGGCGACGATGGCCTTCACGACGGCCCGCTCACCCCGGCCGCGCGTCTTGCCGTGCTCGGTGACGCTCTTGTGCAGCCGCTCCAGGTAGGAGGCCTGGGCCTTGGAACCCGGCGTCGGGTTGTTGCGGATCACGTACATCTGCTGACCCATGGTCCACATGTTCGTGGTCAGCCAGTAGACGAGGACACCGACGGGGAAGTTCACACCGAAGACGGCGAACATGACCGGGAAGACGTACATCAGCATCTTCTGCTGCTGCATGAACGGGGTCTTCACCGTGGTGTCGACGTTCTTCGTCATCAGCTGGCGCTGCGTGAAGAACTGCGACGCGGACATCAGCACGATCATGATCGCGGTGACGACCCGCACGTCGGTCAGCGAGGCGTTGAGGGCGGCGACCTCGCTCTCGCTGCTGAAGAACTTGGAGGCCAGCGGGGCACCGAAGATGTGTGCCTGCTGCGCGCTCTCCAGGAGCTTCTGGTTGACCGCACCGACGGTGTCGCCGGACGCGATGCCGTTGAGCACGTGGTACAGGGCGAAGAAGAACGGGGACTGCGCCAGGATGGGAAGGCACGAGGAGAGCGGGTTGGTGCCCGTCTCCTTGTACAGCTTCATCATCTCTTCGGACTGACGCTGCTTGTCGTTCTTGTAGCGCTCCTGGATCTTCTTCATCTCCGGCTGGAGCGTCTGCATACCGCGCGTCGCCTTGATCTGCTTCACGAAGAGCGGGATCAGGCAGATGCGGATGAGGACCACCAGGGACACGATGGACAGGCCCCAGGCCCATCCGGTGTCAGGTCCGAAGATCGCCCCGTACACCGTGTGGAACTGGACGATGACCCAGGAGACGGGCCAGGTGATAAAGCTGAACAGGCTGGCAATCGTGTCCACTAATCATGCTCCTTGGGCATGGGGCGAGGTCTCTGCGGCCGGGCCCGAGGGACCGGAGGGGCTCGCGGGAGCGGTCCGTCCTTCGGTGGCCGGTTCGGCGGCGGAGGGCCCGCCCTTACGTGCACGCCAGGCGTCACGCAGCATTTCGTGCCACCGCGGACGCTTGCGCGGCGGAACATGGTCCACGCCGCCCAGCGACCACGGATTGCATCGCAGGATGCGCCATGCCGTGAGCGCCGTGCCCTTGATGGCTCCGTGCCGGTCGATGGCCGTGTAGCCGTAGTGGGAACACGACGGGTAGTACTTGCACACCGGCCCCAGCAGCGGACTGATCGTCCACTGGTAGAGCTTGATCAGAGCCAGTAGCGGGTACTTCATCGCGCGCCCCCTCCCAGTAGCCGCTCCAGGGCGGCGTCCAGGTCTCGGGCCAGCTGTGCATGGTCGGCGTCACCCGCACCGGGCAGCGCTCGTACGACTACCAGGCTACCGGGGGGAAACAGGTGGATCCGGTCGCGCATCAGATGGCGAAGCCTCCGCTTCACCTTGGTGCGCACCACCGCGCCACCTACGGCTTTGCTCACGACGAAACCCGCACGTGTCGGGGGAGCGCTCTCCCCAGGCGCGTGCGGGTCCGTGGCACCGCTTCGAAGGTGGACGACGAGGGCCGGGCGGCCGGCCCGGCGTCCTCGTCGTACCGCGGTCGCGAAGTCCTCGCGCCGCCTCAGCCGGTTCTCGGTGGGCAGCACGATGTCATGACCTGACCGGGATCAGGCGGACAGACGGGTGCGACCCTTGCTGCGGCGAGTCGCGAGAATCGCGCGGCCGGCACGGGTACGCATCCGCAGCCGGAAGCCGTGGGTCTTGGCGCGACGGCGGTTGTTCGGCTGGAAGGTGCGCTTGCTCACTCGGGGGCTCCAGAAAGAATCGGGGTTGGCGGGGTGCCGTCCTGGCTGTCACCGTGCGCCCACGAGTAGCTCGCGTTACGCCCGAGTGCACCGCTTTTCGATCACCTTGACGTGACCTGTGCCCATCGGAGGCAGGCGGCAGCAGCCATCGACAACTCGACCTGGTTACGGTACGTGCGACTGCGTCATTCGGTCAAACCAGCGGTGACCGGGAGACACTTGTCCACAGGCTGGGGACAACAACTTGAACCCTACCGGCCGCGCTGACTACCGTGGCCGGACTCCGATTCGTTCCCTTATCCCTGCCCCACCCGAGTTTCATCCCGACCCGTCCCCGAATCACACCTTCGAGGGACTCGTGAGAGAGCGTGCCCTGTGGCTGACGTACCTGCCGATCTTGCCGCAGTGTGGCCACGCGTACTGGAGCAACTTCTCGGGGAAGGCCGCGGGCAGGGCGTCGAGTCGAAGGACGAGCACTGGATCCGGCGCTGCCAGCCGCTCGCGCTGGTAGCCGACACCGCCCTGCTCGCCGTCCCGAACGAATTTGCGAAGGGCGTACTGGAGGGCCGTCTCGCCCCCGTCGTCAGTGAGACCCTCAGCCGCGAGTGCGGACGCCCGATCCGGATCGCGATCACCGTCGACGACACCGCGGGCGAGCCCGCCGGCCCCGCCCCGCAGGCGCCGCCGAGCCGTCCGCAGCCCCGCTACGAGGAGCCCGAGCTCCCCGCTCCCGGCCAGGGCCGCGACGAGTACGAGGGATACGGCCGCCACCGCGCCGACCAACTGCCCACCGCCCGTCCCGCCTACCCGCAGGAGTACCAGCGCCCCGAGCCCGGCTCCTGGCCGCGCCAGACGCAGCAGGACGACTACGGCTGGCAGCAGCAGCGCCTCGGCTTCCCGGAACGGGACCCCTACGCCTCACCGCCGCAGGAGCCGTACGGCCAGGACCCGGCACCGTACTCCCACGACACGTACCAGCAGGACTACCGGCCGCAGCCCCCGGAGCGCCCGCCGTACGACTCCCCGCGCGGGGACTACGACAAGCCGCGCGGTGACTACGAGCAGTCCCGGGGCGGCTACGACTCCCCGCGCGGCGAATACGACCAGCGCGGCCCCCGCCGGGACCTGCCCGAGCCCCCGTCCGGCTCCGGGCGCGTGCACCGCGGCGGCCCCGTCGGCCCCGGTCCCGCCACCGGCGCCCCCGGTCCGCTCGCCGCACAGCCGGCACCGGCGACCGGACCGGGCGAACCGACCGCGCGCCTGAACCCGAAGTACCTCTTCGACACCTTCGTCATCGGCGCCTCCAACCGCTTCGCCCACGCGGCGGCCGTCGCCGTCGCCGAGGCACCCGCGAAGGCCTACAACCCGCTCTTCATCTACGGGGAGTCCGGGCTCGGCAAGACCCACCTGCTGCACGCCATCGGGCACTACGCGCGCAGCCTCTACCCGGGCACGCGCGTGCGCTACGTGAGCTCCGAGGAGTTCACCAACGAGTTCATCAACTCCATCCGCGACGGCAAGGGCGACAGCTTCCGCAAGCGCTACCGCGAGATGGACATCCTGCTCGTCGACGACATCCAGTTCCTCGCGGACAAGGAGTCGACGCAGGAGGAGTTCTTCCACACCTTCAACACGCTGCACAACGCCAACAAGCAGATCGTGCTGTCCTCCGACCGGTCGCCCCGGCAGCTGGTGACGCTGGAGGACCGGCTGCGCAACCGCTTCGAGTGGGGCCTGACCACCGACGTCCAGCCGCCCGAGCTGGAGACGCGCATCGCGATCCTCCGCAAGAAGGCCGTGCAGGAACAGCTCAACGCCCCGCCGGAGGTACTGGAGTTCATCGCCTCCCGGATCTCGCGGAACATCCGCGAGCTGGAGGGCGCGCTGATCCGGGTGACGGCCTTCGCCTCGCTCAACCGGCAGCCGGTCGACCTGGGTCTGACGGAGATCGTCCTCAAGGACCTGATCCCGGGCGGCGAGGACTCCGCGCCCGAGATCACCTCCACGGCCATCATGGGCGCGACCGCCGACTACTTCGGCCTCACCGTCGAGGACCTGTGCGGCACCTCGCGCGGGCGCGCGCTGGTGACGGCCCGGCAGATCGCCATGTACCTGTGCCGCGAGCTGACGGACCTCTCGCTGCCGAAGATCGGCGCGCTGTTCGGCGGCCGGGACCACACCACGGTGATGCACGCCGACCGCAAGATCCGCAATCTGATGGCGGAGCGGCGCTCCATCTACAACCAGGTGACCGAGCTGACCAACCGCATCAAGAACGGCTGACGGCCGCCGACACCGGCCTCCAAGGCGCCTCCGGACACTCCGGGGGCGCCTTCCGCGTGCCCGGGGTCGCCTTCGTCGTGCCCGGGGGTCGTACGCCCGTCCCACCCGCTGTTCGAATACCTGCGGGGTTACGGCCGTCCTCCACAGATTCGGCCACTTTCTTCCGTCCACACCTTGGGGACTGGGAAGTTGTCCCGATCCTGTCCACAGGCCAGGCTGTTGAGGGATCATCAGGGCAGGTCAGCTCCCTGTGGATTCGTGGACGAACGATCTCCACAGGCTGTGGACGACGAAACGGTCCACAAGCTGTGCATCGAGTTGTCCACGGGCAACCCACAGGCTGGAGCCGGTTGTCCCCAGCGATCTCCGGCTTCTCCACATGTCTGTCCACTGTTCGGCAACACGACGCGCCCTGTCACCGCGTCGAGTGAAAGGCGTCACATCAGGGTGCCGGGTTGGGCTGTGGGAAACGTGGGTAAACCTGGGGACGGCGTTGGGGAGAAGTCGCCTCTCCCTGTGCACGGAGTGTGCAGAACTTTCTGTTCTCCACAGATATGGCCGGTTGTCCACGGGCTCCGCCCACAGGACCAGTGGACAAAATTCCTGCTCTGACCTGGGCAAACGCGGTTATCCACCGTATCCACAGGCCCTACTACTACTCCTGACCTTAGAGAGAGCGGAATTCGTTTCGAAGCGGGTCCTGTGCACAACTCGCTCTCCGGAGCCCGACCGTCCCTCGTCACGACTTGACCCCGAAGGGCACCTACTGTCAGTGGGGTGCGTCAGACTGGTCCCCGGTGTTCTGGTCCCGTGGGGACGACGACACCGACCCAGACGACGAAGGCCAGGCAGAGCGAGCAGCGCCGGCAACAGCAGGAGGCGGCAACAGTGAAGATCCGGGTGGAACGCGACGTACTCGCGGAGGCCGTGGCCTGGGCGGCGCGCAGCCTCCCGGCCCGTCCGCCGGCGCCGGTCCTCGCCGGCCTGCTGCTGAAGGCCGAGGAGGGGCAGCTGAGCCTGTCCAGCTTCGACTACGAGGTCTCCGCGCGGGTGTCGGTCGAGGCCGAGGTCGAGGAGGAGGGCACGGTGCTCGTCTCCGGCCGCCTGCTCGCCGACATCTCCCGCGCCCTCCCCAACCGGCCGGTGGAGATTTCCACAGACGGTGTACGGGCGACGGTGGTCTGCGGCTCCTCGCGGTTCACCCTCCACACCCTGCCGGTGGAGGAGTACCCGGCGCTGCCGCAGATGCCGGAGGCGACGGGCACGGTCCCCGGCGAGGTCTTCGCCTCGGCCGTGCAGCAGGTCGCGATCGCCGCGGGCCGCGACGACACGCTGCCCGTGCTCACCGGTGTGCGCATCGAGATCGAGGGCGACTCGGTGACGCTGGCCTCGACCGACCGCTACCGCTTCGCGGTCCGCGAGTTCCTGTGGAAGCCGGAGAACCCGGAGGTCTCCGCGGTCGCCCTGGTGCCCGCCAAGACGCTCCAGGACACCGCCAAGGCGCTGACCAGCGGTGACCAGGTGATCCTGGCGCTGTCCGGCTCGGGCGCGGGCGAGGGCCTGATCGGTTTCGAGGGGGCCGGCCGCCGGACGACGACGCGTCTCCTGGAGGGCGACCTCCCGAAGTACAAGACGCTGTTCCCGACGGAGTTCAACAGCGTCGCCGTGATCGAGACCGCCCCCTTCGTGGAGGCCGTCAAGCGCGTGGCCCTGGTCGCCGAGCGCAACACCCCGGTGCGGCTCAGCTTCGAGCAGGGCGTGCTCATCCTGGAGGCCGGTTCCAGCGACGACGCACAGGCTGTGGAAAGGGTCGACGCCCAGCTGGACGGCGACGACATCTCGATCGCCTTCAACCCGACCTTCCTGCTGGACGGTCTGAGTGCCATCGACTCCCCGGTGGCCCAGCTGTCCTTCACGACGTCCACGAAGCCCGCGCTGCTCAGCGGCAAGCCCGCGCTGGACGCCGAGGCGGACGAGGCCTACAAGTACCTGATCATGCCGGTGCGGCTGAGCGGCTGAGCCGTTCGGTCGCCGCCGGGCGGCTGCCTGCTGGGGGTGTGGGGGTCGTCCCCCACAAGATCGCAGTATGCCGGTGCGGCTGAGCGGCTGAGCGGGCCGCGGCACCGTCGGTTGTCCACAGGGTGAGGAAAACCCGCAGGTGGGGGCGTACGTCTGAGCGCGTATGCCCACAGCTGTGCACGGGCGTCCGGGTTTAGGCTCGGCGCGGGTACGAAAGTGCCGCGGCACGCATCCGGCGGGTACGGAGGTGCCGCCTTGCCACCTCGCACACCTAAGGAAAGCAACTGATGGAGCTCGGTCTCGTCGGCCTCGGCAAGATGGGCGGCAACATGCGCGAGCGGATCCGCCGCGCGGGCCACACCGTCGTCGGATACGACCGCAATCCGGACCTCGCCGACGTCCACAGCCTGGAAGAGCTTGTGGGCAAGCTCAGCGCCCCGCGCGTGGTCTGGGTCATGGTCCCGGCCGGCGAGGCCACCCAGGCCACCGTCGACCGGCTCGGCGAGCTGCTGGAGCCCGGCGACGTCGTCGTGGACGGCGGCAACTCCCGCTGGACGGACGACGAGAAGCACGCCGGGGAGCTGGCAGCCAAGGGCATAGGCTTCGTCGACTGCGGCGTCTCCGGCGGCGTGTGGGGCCTGGAGAACGGCTACGCGCTGATGTACGGCGGCGACGCGGAGAGCGTCGCCAGGGTGCAGCCGGTCTTCGACGCCCTCAAACCGGAGGGCGACTTCGGCGCCGTGCACGCCGGCAGGGTCGGCGCGGGCCACTTCGCGAAGATGGTCCACAACGGCATCGAGTACGCGATGATGCAGGCCTACGCCGAGGGCTGGGAGCTGCTGGAGAAGGTCGACTCAGTGGAGAACGTCCGCGAGGTCTTCCGGTCCTGGCAGGAGGGCACGGTGATCCGGTCCTGGCTCCTCGACCTGGCCGTCAACGCGCTCGACGAGGACGAGCACCTCGGCGACCTGCGGGGTTACGCACAGGACTCCGGTGAGGGACGCTGGACTGTGGAGGCCGCGATCGACAACGCGGTGCCGCTGCCGGCGATCACGGCGTCGCTGTTCGCGCGGTTCGCGTCCCGGCAGGACGACTCCCCGCAGATGAAGATGATCGCCGCGCTGCGCAACCAGTTCGGCGGCCACGCGGTCGAGAAGAAGTAGGCACCACCAGTTGGGGAGGTCGGCGAACGACCATGCACGTCACGCATCTGTCGCTGGCCGACTTCCGTTCGTACGCCCGGGTCGAGGTGCCCCTGGACCCGGGCGTCACCGCCTTCGTCGGCCCGAACGGGCAGGGCAAGACGAACCTGGTCGAGGCGGTCGGCTATCTCGCCACCCTCGGCAGCCACCGGGTCTCCTCCGACGCGCCCCTGGTGCGCATGGGCGCCGAGCGCGCCGTGATCCGCGCCCAGGTCAGACAGGGCGAGCGGCAGCAGCTGATCGAGCTGGAGCTGAACCCGGGCAAATCCAACCGGGCCCGCCTCAACAGGTCCTCGCAGGTCAGGCCCCGTGACGTACTCGGCGTCGTGCGCACCGTCCTGTTCGCGCCCGAGGACCTGTCGCTGGTGAAGGGCGACCCCGGGGAGCGGCGCCGCTTCCTGGACGAGCTGATCACCGCCCGCTCCCCGCGCATGGCCGGGGTGCGCTCCGACTACGACCGCGTCCTCAAGCAGCGCAACACCCTGCTGAAGTCGGCCGCGCTCGCCCGCCGGCACGGCGGCCGCACGATGGACCTGTCCACGCTCGACGTCTGGGACCAGCACCTCGCGCGCGCGGGCGCCGAGCTGCTCGCCCAGCGCCTCGACCTGATCGCCGCGGTGCAGCCGCTGGCCGACAAGGCGTACGAGCAGCTGGCCCCGGGCGGCGGTCCCGTCGCCCTGGAGTACAAGCCGTCGGCGCCAGGTGAGGCGCACACGCGCGAGGACCTGTACGAGCAGCTGATGGCCGCGCTCGCCGAGGCGCGCAAGCAGGAGATCGAGCGGGGCGTCACCCTGGTGGGGCCGCACCGGGACGATCTGCTTCTCAAACTCGGTGCACTGCCCGCCAAGGGGTACGCCTCCCACGGCGAGTCCTGGTCGTACGCGCTGGCGCTGCGGCTGGCCTCGTTCGACCTGCTGCGGGCCGAGGGCAACGAGCCCGTCCTGGTCCTCGACGACGTCTTCGCCGAGCTGGACGCGCGGCGCCGGGAGCGGCTGGCCGAGCTGGTGGCGCCCGGCGAGCAGGTGCTGGTGACGGCCGCGGTCGACGACGACGTGCCGCGGGTGCTGGCGGGGACGCGGTTCACGGTCGCGGAGGGCACGGTGGAGCGCGTATGAGCACCGACGAACCGGTCCCGGAGGAGCAGTCCGGGACCCGGGGAAAGAATCCCGAGCCGTCCGGCGTCGACCTCGCGCGCGTGGCGCTCAGGGCGGCGCGGGAGGCGGCACGCGCGCGTGGGGACGCGGCGCAGCAGAAGAAGCAGGCGCGGCGCGGCGGCCTGCGCTCCGGGGCGCGGGCGGACGGCCGGGACCCGATGGCGCTGGGGTCGGCGATCAACCGGCTGATCACCGAGCGCGGCTGGGAGACGCCCGCCGCGGTGGGCGGGGTCATGGGCCGCTGGCCGCAGATCGTCGGTGAGGACGTGGCCAAGCACTGTGTGCCGGAGCGGTACGACGAGGACGAGCGGGTGCTGGTGGTGCGCTGCGACTCGACGGCCTGGGCGACGAACCTGCGGCTGCTGGCGCCGACCCTGGTGGCCCGGCTCAACGAGGACCTGGGGCACGGCTCGGTGCGGATGATCAAGGTGCTGGGCCCCGGCGGTTCCGGGGGCCCCGGGCGCCGTTACGGCCCGCTGCGCGCGCCCGGCAGCCAGGGTCCGGGCGACACCTACGGGTGACCGGCGGGTGATCCACGGGTGAGGGGCGGGCGATCTGGCACCCCGTCACACATGGGTGATGTACCTCACATATTCGGGCGCTGATGATCGGTGTGAACCGTCGGCGGCCGCTGAGGCGTACCACCGCGCGTGAGGGTGAATCACGATCTGACTCCCAAGTAGCCAAGGGTTGACGCCTCGAAGCGCTGAGTGCCGTTGTGAGCCTCTTGAGGACCCCTTCTGCATATCGGGAGTCGGACGAGCCTGGTTCAGGGCGGCACGTGCGGACTCAGGTACCGGCAAACCCCCATCAGTGTCAGTGGTACCGGTAGACTGGGAGAGAATCCCGCCCCGAACGTGGGGACCGTTCGGGACTAGCTGAGCAACGCTGATCAAGGCTTACCAACGCAACATGCCGCAGCCGCTCCGGCAACCCGCCGACGAGCCCGGCTCGTGCTGTGCCAGAAAGGGCGCTTCGTGGCCGATTCCGGCAACCCCAACGAGAACAACCCGTCCACCGACACCGGCGTGAACGACGTGGTGAGCACTTCGAACGGCGCGGCCTCCGCCTCGTACGACGCCAGTGCCATCACCGTGCTCGAGGGTC
This sequence comes from Streptomyces sp. NPDC058534, assembly GCF_042717365.1. Classification (NCBI taxonomy): domain Bacteria; kingdom Bacillati; phylum Actinomycetota; class Actinomycetes; order Kitasatosporales; family Streptomycetaceae; genus Streptomyces; species Streptomyces sp. NPDC058534. The sequence continues at coordinate 7,353 of NZ_JBHXNW010000006.1, read as the reverse complement.
TGGACGCGGTCCGCAAGCGACCCGGTATGTACATCGGCTCGACCGGTGAACGTGGCCTGCACCACCTGGTGCAGGAAGTCGTGGACAACTCCGTCGACGAGGCACTGGCCGGCCACGCGGACACCATCGACGTCACCATCCTCGCCGACGGCGGTGTCCAGGTCGTCGACAACGGCCGTGGCATCCCGGTGGGCATCCACCCCGTCGAGAAGAAGCCGGCCGTCGAGGTCGTCCTGACGGTGCTGCACGCGGGCGGCAAGTTCGGCGGCGGCGGTTACGCGGTCTCCGGTGGTCTGCACGGCGTCGGTGTCTCCGTCGTGAACGCCCTGTCGTCCAGGCTGTCCGTCGACATCAAGTGCGACGGCTTCCGCTGGACCCAGGACTACAAGCTGGGCGTCCCCACCGCCCCGCTCGCCAAGCACGAGGCGGTCGAGGACTCCGGTACGACGGTCACCTTCTGGGCCGACCCGGACATCTTCGAGACCACCGAGTACTCCTTCGAGACGCTGTCGCGGCGCTTCCAGGAGATGGCGTTCCTCAACAAGGGCCTGCGTATCAACCTCACCGACGAGCGCGAGTCGGCGAAGGCCACGGCCGGCGCGGACGAGGCGGGCGAGGACGAGAAGCACGAGGTCAAGGCCGTCTCGTACTACTACGAGGGCGGCATCGTCGACTTCGTGAAGTACCTCAACTCCCGCAAGGGAGAGGTGGTGCACCCCAGCGTGATCGACCTGGAGGCGGAGGACAGGGACCGCAACCTGTCCCTCGAGGTCGCGATGCAGTGGAACGGCGGCTACACCGAGGGTGTCTACTCGTTCGCCAACATCATCCACACCCACGAGGGCGGTACGCACGAGGAGGGCTTCCGTGCGGCGCTGACCTCGCTCATCAACAAGTACGCGCGCGACAAGCGGCTGCTGCGCGAGAAGGACGACAACCTCACGGGTGACGACATCCGCGAGGGTCTGACGGCGATCATCTCGGTGAAGCTGGCCGAGCCGCAGTTCGAGGGCCAGACCAAGACCAAGCTGGGCAACACGGAGGTCAAGACCTTCGTCCAGCGCGTGGTCTACGAGCACCTGGCCGACTGGCTCGACCGGAATCCGAACGAGGCGGCGGACATCATCCGCAAGGGCATCCAGGCGGCCACCGCGCGTGTGGCGGCCCGCAAGGCCCGTGACCTGACCCGCCGCAAGGGTCTGCTGGAGACGGCGTCGCTGCCGGGCAAGCTGTCAGACTGCCAGTCCAACGACCCGACCAAGTGCGAGATCTTCATCGTCGAGGGCGACTCCGCCGGCGGTTCCGCCAAGTCCGGCCGGAACCCGCAGTACCAGGCGATCCTCCCGATCCGCGGCAAGATCCTCAACGTCGAGAAGGCGCGCATCGACCGGATCCTGCAGAACCAGGAGATCCAGGCGATGATCTCCGCGTTCGGTACCGGCGTGCACGAGGACTTCGACATCGAGAAGCTCCGCTATCACAAGATCATCCTGATGGCGGACGCCGACGTCGACGGCCAGCACATCAACACCCTGCTGCTGACCTTCCTGTTCCGCTTCATGCGGCCGCTGGTCGAGTCCGGGCACGTGTACCTGTCCCGCCCGCCGCTGTACAAGATCAAGTGGGGCCGGGACGACTTCGAGTACGCGTACTCCGACCGTGAGCGCGACGCGCTGATCGAGATGGGCCGCCAGGCCGGCAAGCGCATCCGCGAGGACTCCGTGCAGCGCTTCAAGGGTCTCGGTGAGATGAACGCCGAGGAGCTGCGCATCACGACCATGGACCAGGAGCACCGCGTCCTCGGCCAGGTCACGCTCGACGACGCCGCACAGGCCGACGACCTGTTCTCGGTGCTGATGGGCGAGGACGTCGAGGCCCGGCGCGCGTTCATCCAGCGCAACGCCAAGGACGTCCGCTTCCTCGACATCTGAGTCGGTCTCAGCTGACCGCACCAGGAAGGACCTTCACCAGCAATGACCGACGAGAACACCCCTGTGACGACGCCCGAGGGCGACGCCCTGGCGATGCGTGTCGAGCCCGTCGGGCTCGAGACGGAGATGCAGCGCTCGTACCTCGACTACGCGATGTCCGTCATCGTCTCGCGTGCGCTGCCCGACGTCCGTGACGGCCTCAAGCCCGTGCACCGCCGCGTGCTGTACGCGATGTACGACGGCGGCTACCGCCCCGAGCGCGGCTTCTACAAGTGCGCCCGTGTCGTCGGCGACGTCATGGGCAACTACCACCCGCACGGCGACTCCTCCATCTACGACGCCCTGGTCCGGCTCGCCCAGCCCTGGTCGATGCGGATGCCGCTGGTCGACTCCAACGGCAACTTCGGCTCGCCGGGCAACGACCCGGCGGCGGCCATGCGCTACACCGAGTGCAAGATGGCGCCGCTGTCGATGGAGATGGTCCGCGACATCGACGAGGAGACCGTCGACTTCACGGACAACTACGACGGCCGCTCCCAGGAGCCGACCGTCCTGCCCGCCCGCTTCCCGAACCTGCTGATCAACGGCTCGGCCGGCATCGCGGTCGGCATGGCGACCAACATCCCGCCGCACAACCTGCGCGAGGTCGCCGCCGGCGCCCAGTGGTACCTGGAGAACTACGAGGCCTCGCACGAGGAGCTGCTCGACGCGCTGATCGAGCGCATCAAGGGCCCCGACTTCCCGACCGGCGCCCTGGTGGTGGGCCGCAGGGGCATCGAGGAGGCGTACCGCACCGGGCGTGGTTCGATCACCATGCGCGCGGTCGTTGAGGTAGAGGAGATCCAGAACCGCCAGTGCCTGGTGGTCACGGAGCTGCCGTACCAGACCAACCCCGACAACCTCGCGCAGAAGATCGCCGACCTGGTGAAGGACGGCAAGGTCGGCGGCATCGCCGACGTCCGCGACGAGACATCGTCCCGCACCGGCCAGCGCCTGGTCATCGTTCTCAAGCGGGACGCGGTCGCCAAGGTCGTCCTGAACAACCTCTACAAGCACACCGACCTGCAGTCGAACTTCGGCGCCAACATGCTGGCCCTGGTCGACGGTGTGCCGCGCACCCTCTCCCTGGACGCGTTCATCCGCCACTGGGTGAACCACCAGATCGAGGTCATCGTCCGGCGTACGAAGTTCCGCCTGCGCAAGGCGGAGGAGCGGGCGCACATCCTGCGCGGTCTGCTCAAGGCCCTGGACGCCATCGACGAGGTCATCGCGCTGATTCGGCGCAGCGACACCGTCGAGATCGCGCGCCACGGCCTGATGGGTCTCCTGGAGATCGACGAGATCCAGGCCAACGCGATCCTGGAGATGCAGCTGCGCCGGCTGGCGGCCCTGGAGCGCCAGAAGATCGTCCAGGAGCACGACGAACTCCTGGCGAAGATCCGCGAGTACAACGAGATCCTGGCCTCCCCGGTCCGGCAGCGCGGCATCGTCAGCGAGGAGCTGGCGGCGATCGTCGAGAAGTACGGCGACGACCGCAAGACCAAGCTGATCCCGTACGAGGGCGACATGTCCATCGAGGACCTGATCGCCGAGGAGGACATCGTCGTCACGGTCACCCGGGGCGGCTACATCAAGCGCACCAAGACCGACGACTACCGCGCCCAGAAGCGCGGCGGCAAGGGCGTACGCGGCACGAAGCTCAAGGAAGACGACATCGTCAACCACTTCTTCGTGTCCACCACCCACCACTGGCTGCTGTTCTTCACCAACAAGGGCCGCGTCTACCGGGTGAAGGCGTACGAGCTGCCCGACGCCGGCCGGGACGCGCGCGGGCAGCACGTGGCGAACCTGCTGGCCTTCCAGCCGGACGAGACGATCGCCCAGATCCGCGCGATCCGCGACTACGAGGCGGTGCCCTACCTGGTCCTGGCCACCAAGGCGGGCCTGGTGAAGAAGACGTCGCTGAAGGACTACGACTCGCCGCGCTCCGGTGGCGTGATCGCCATCAACCTGCGCGAGCAGGCGGACGGTGCCGACGACGAACTGATCGGGGCCGAACTGGTCTCGGCCGAGGACGATCTCCTGCTGATCAGCAGGAAGGCGCAGTCGATCAGGTTCACCGCGTCGGACGACACGCTGCGTCCCATGGGCCGAGCCACCTCGGGTGTCAAGGGCATGAGTTTCCGCGAAGGGGACGAGCTGCTCTCGATGAATGTTGTTCGAGCCGGTACGTTCGTGTTCACTGCCACCGACGGTGGGTACGCGAAGCGCACCTCCGTCGACGAGTACCGCGTCCAGGGCCGCGGCGGCCTCGGTATCAAGGCCGCCAAGATCGTCGAGGACCGTGGGTCGCTCGTGGGCGCGCTGGTGGTCGAGGAGCACGACGAGATCCTCGCCATCACGCTCTCGGGCGGTGTGATTCGTACGCGAGTCAGCGGAGTCAGGGAGACCGGCCGTGACACCATGGGCGTTCAACTGATCAATCTGGGCAAGCGCGATGCCGTCGTCGGCATCGCACGCAACGCCGAGGCGGGACGCGAGGCGGAGGAGGTCGACGGCGATGTCGTCGACGACGAGACCGCCGAGAGTGCCGCGACCACCGGCACGGACGAGGGCGAGGCGCCCTCGGCCGGGTAGCACGAGGAGAGAGTCATCGTGAGCGGAGCCACGGGCGCCGGATCGGCCGGTACCTCCAGGGGTACGGAAACGGGCGGCGGCGGCCGTGGCTCCGCCGCGCGTGCGGCCGATCCGCACACGACTCAGCTTCGCAAGATCGACGACGGCGCGACCGACTCGCACACGTCCCAGACGCATGGATCCCAGGGGGGAACTGTGACGGACACCCGAGGCCAGCAGACTCAGCAGGCGGCCTCGCCACTGCCGGGAGAACGGCAGCCCCAGCAGCCCGGCGGGCCGTACCACCCGCCGCAGGCCTACCAGACCCAGGGCGGCAACGCGTCCGCCGTGCGCCGCCCGCGCACCGGCGCGCGCACCACGCCGCGGGTCCGGAAGGCACGTCTGCGCGTGTCGAAGGCCGACCCGTGGTCGGTGATGAAGGTCAGCTTCCTGCTCTCCATCGCGCTCGGGATCTGCACGATCGTCGCGTCCGCCGTGCTGTGGATGGTCATGGACGCCATGGGCGTCTTCTCCACCGTCGGCGGCACGATCTCCGAGGCGACCGGATCCAACGAGTCCAACGGCTTCGACCTGCAGTCGTTCCTGTCGCTGCCCAACGTGCTGCTGTTCGCCACGGTCATCGCCGTCATCGACGTCGTCCTCGCGACGGCGCTGGCGACCCTCGGCGCGTTCATCTACAACCTGTCCGCCGGCTTCGTCGGAGGCGTGGAGCTGACGCTCGCCGAGGACGAGTGATCGTCCCTCCAGGACCCGCGACAACCGATTTTGGGACTGCCCTCCTCGTGCGCTAATCTTCAGGAGTCAGCGCGCGGGACGTACACCGCAGAGCGCGGCGGGGCTATAGCTCAGTTGGTTAGAGCGCATCCCTGATAAGGATGAGGCCACAGGTTCAAATCCTGTTAGCCCCACCAGCGAGAAGACCCTCAGTCGGTAGCGGCTGGGGGTCTTTGACATCCATGGCTGACATCAACGGCGGTCACGGAACCAGCCCCAGCTCCCCGGCGTCGTGCTTGGTACGCATGTCTCGCTGAGGAGGACTGTGGAAGGCGATCCGCCGTGGTGGGCGATCTTCGTGATCTCAGCCGGAGTGACAGTGGTCCTTGGGGCGATCTTTCTTTCCGTGGTTGCCGCAGTGGTTCTCGGCGTGATGTGGGTGCGCAGCAGGTTCCGCCGCCGCCCATCCAGCGGGCACGTCAGCCAATGAGCGGATCTTCCAGGAGTTCGGCGAGCATGCCCACCGCTTCGCGCTCACTGTCGCCGACGACGTGCGTGTAGACGTCCATGGTCATGCTGATCTGGCTGTGCCTGAGGATCGCCTGAGCCACCTTGGGGTGCACCTTCAGGAAGGGCCAGCAGGGTCCCGCAGGTGTGCCGGGCGAGGCGGACCGTGATCCGGCGGACGCCGGCGCGCTTGACGAGCCGATCGAAGGTACGGGAGAAGCCCACCGGGTCGATCATGCCGCCGTGCTCGGAGGAGAAGATCAGGTCATGGTCCGGGTCCTGCGACCAGTGCTCACCGGCGATCTTCCGTTCCAGCTCTTGCAGCTCCCGGCGCTCCCCCAGGGCACGGGCGCAGAATTCGGGGAGCGGGAGCACGGCCTGTGAGGGCTCCGTCTTGAGGTCCTTGAGGACCAGGCCGACGCCCTTGACCCGCTGCACCGGCTTGACCGGGGTGAAGCGGCCGGCCTCGAAGTCGATGTCCTGCCCGCGCAGCCCGAGCACCTCGCTGCGGCGGAGCCGGAGGACCAGGACGAGGACGCAGGCCGCGTAGAGCCGGTGGGCACGCACGGAGCGCAGGAAGGCGATCGCCTCGCGGGCGTTCCACGCTGTGCCCCTGTCCTTGCTGACCTTGGGCATGTCGACCAGGAGAGCGACGTTCCGCGTGATCAGCTCCTCGCGCATGGCCCGGTTGAGGGCGTTGCGGAGGACCCGCAGGACTTCGAAGCGGGCCGAGGCGCCGACCTTCTCCCGGGTCAGCGTGGCCATGAACGCCCGGATCTGCGCCGGGGTGAGCTTGACCAGCGGTTTCTTGCCGAGGTGAGGCAGCAGGTACAGCCGCACCTTGGACTCGTACTTCACGTACGTGTTGTGCTCGCGCTCCGGCGAGACGATGTGCTCCAGCCAGTAGGCCAGCCACTCGCCGAGCGTCCAGGACCGGGAGGGCACGGGGATGCCGTTACGTTCCTGGTCCTGGAGCTTGCCGAGCTTCTCATTTGTCCGCCGGCGGGAACCACAGATCGCACTGGGCCAGCTCGCCGGGCTGATACGCCGTCCGCGAGACCGGATCCGCCGGAAGGTAGACCGGACGCAGTTCCCGGACCCGCCGCTTCAGCACCGACAACGACCGTTCCGAGCCGACCCGCTCGGCGATCACCGTCGCGGGCATTCGCGGATACTCAGCCAGCAGCTCACGGATCGCCGGCTCCGCCGCGTCCACGATCGAGCCCTTCGGCGCCCGCCGGTACGTGGGCGGATCATCACTGGCCACAGCCCGCCGCACGGTGTTCCGGGCGATCCCCAGATGCCGCGCGATCCCCTTGATCGACATGCCCTCCGCACGGTGGAGCCGCCGGATCTCAGCCCAGTCCTCCACACCGATCACCTCTTCCACCTGACTCCCATGGAGCCAGACTGATCACTTGATCACGGAAGGGGTCACTTTTCATCGACCGATAGGGGGTCACGGTTCAGGTTCTGGATCACTTTCCGTGCTCAGGCCACGGAGGGTCACCACAACCGCGATCATGAACGGTCTCGCGCCGCGAGGAGGACCCGCTTGCGGAGC
>NZ_JBHXNW010000005.1:183432-184622 GCF_042717365.1 Streptomyces sp. NPDC058534 | reverse complement strand
GCGCCGTTCACAGGGTTCGGTCTCGGACCGGCGCCAGCGGTAGTAGGTGGAGGAGGGGATGTGCAGTTCCCGGAGTACGGGCTCGACCCCCAGGTACGGGTGCTCGTCGATGAGCGCTGTCACCTGGGCCGGGTCGAGCTGCGCGGCGAAAAAAGCCGAAGCCGTCCGCAGGACCTCATTGGCACGGCGTAGTTCCCGCACCTCGCGCCGCAGCTGGGCGAGCTCTTCCTTCTCCTCGGTGGTGAGCAGGCCGTCGCGCTCACCCGCGTCGGCCTCGGCCTGCCGGATCCAGCCTCGCAGGGCCTCGTGATGTACACCGAGTTCCTCGGCCATCCGACGGATCACGGGCTTCGGCTCGGCAGTCCGGTACATCCGCACCGCACGCTCACGCAACTCCAGCGGGTACTTCCTCGGGGCAGGCATCGTCAGGGCTCCTCTCATGCAACCCATCTGACCTGCTGCCACCTTTCCCCGCACCTCGGGGGAACCTCAGTGATCGCCGAGCGGGTCGGCTGGGAACGGTCGTTGTCGGTGCTGAAGCGGCGGGTCCGGGAACTGCGGCCGGTCTACCTTCCGGCGGATCCGGTCTCGCGGACGGCGTATCAGCCCGGCGACCTGGCCCAGTGCGATCTGTGGTTCCCGCCCACACCACCGGCAGGCTCCAGGACGAACTGCTGCGTCTCGCACGCGTGCCCGTTCTGGTGATCGATCTATGCCGAGACCGCGACTATGCCGACAGTCCCCTGGCAAGGGCTGCGTCCTCGCCAGTAGTGCTCCCGGTTGAGGGTTCGAGGCGGAAGGGGGATCCGCTCGCGAGCGGCTTCCATCCGCGTGCGAGAGCGGTCCGTATGGCCTGGGCGACGTCGGCTGGAAGGACCGGCTGTGTCGGCAGGAGGAACCAGTTTCCGGGGTGGGGGCGATCGGTCTGGACGACGAGAGTGGTTCCCGGCGTCGTTGCGTCTTCGACCGCGAAGGTCAACGGAGTCCAGCCGCTTCGGTATGGTGCCGAACGACTTCGGTTGGGGGATGTACAGCCGTCGCAGCGGGCCCACTCCCCGGTTCGGGCTTCCCGGGTCGCAGGAGAGTCGCGGTGGGGGCCGCCCGGGTCGGCCGCCCCGCCCACGGCGCTGCTGCGGGCCCCCCGGCGCCGGGCGGGCGGCGCCCCAGCCCTTCGCGACCAGGGGGGCCGG